>NZ_JACOOD010000009.1:0-129788 GCF_014287405.1 Bacteroides sp. NSJ-48
GGTATTTAGACAGAAATACCATAGCTCAATAGGGCGTTTTCTTCACGCATTACTCCGTAACGCTAAAAACACCCTATCGAGCCAAAGGGAAATCCCTTTGGAAACCCTGTGCAAACGAGAGCAGAAGCCAAACTCGTTTGGATTATGCCGAGTGCTGCAATGGTTCATTTGCATAATAAGCCCTGTGAGCCAGCCATAGGCAGAGAGAAGAAGCATAACGATAACCGTAAAAATAGGAATAATATGGGATATTTTTCATTAGACATAAAGAAAGCAAAGGGTACATCGGACACCACGCAGTCCGACCATATAGAGAGAAAGATAATACCTAAAAACGCAGACCCGACAAGAACACATCTGAACAGGGTGCTTGTCAAGTACCCCGATGGCGTTCACGGCAGGGATGAAGCGATTGCCCACAGGCTGAACACGGCAGGCATCAGACGGAAAATCACGCACGACCAAGTCCGTGTTGTCCGGGTGGTCTTGTCGGGTACGCACGAGGACATGATGAACATACAGGAAAAAGGAAAGCTCGATGAATGGTGCAACGACAGCATCCAATGGCTGCAAGCCACATTCGGCAAAGACAATGTGGTTGCCGCCCATCTGCACATGGACGAGAAGACTCCGCACATCCACGCAGCCGTTGTTCCTATCGTGACGGGTGAAAGGCGCAAAGCCAAGAAAGAACAGACGGACGGCAAGCGCAAGTACCGCAAGAAAACAAATTCCGTCCGTTTGTGTGCCGATGACCTGTTCAACCGCCAGACCCTGATTGCCTACCACGACAATTACGCAAGGGTGATGACGAAATACGGATTGCAGCGTGGGGTACGGGGTTCGGAAGCACGGCACACCACCACCATGCAGTATTATAGGGACTTGAAAAAGAAGAATGAAGTCCTCGAAACTGAAACCAGACTGTTGCAAGAGAAGAAGACCGAAGCGCAGGAGGAACTAAAGCAGGTGAAAGCGGAAATCCGTACCGACAAGCTCAAAAGCGCAGCCGCCGATACGGCAACCGCCCTTGCAAGCAGTGTGGGTTCTCTTTTCGGAAGTGGAAAGATGAAATCGTTGGAACGCAGGAACGAGGACTTGCAAGACCGCATCCTTGAACTTGAAGACGAAGCCCGACAACGGGAACGGCAACAAGCCAAGCAGATACAGGAGATAAGAAACGCTTACGAGCAACAGCACCGCAAGCTGTCGGAGTTTGCGGATTTTGTCAGACGCTACTTTCCGTATGTGGAGAAGCTGATGCCCGTGATAAGTTTCCTGCGTGAACGTTTGGGCTTTAATGACGGGATAATCAGAAGACTGTGCGAGTTCAAGGAGGTCGGGATAAAAGGCGAACTCTATTCTTCCGAGTTTAACCGAAGTTTTGATACCCGACATTCCGTCTGCTCCATCAAACAGGATGAAAACGGTAAATTCGATTTCAAGATAGACGGGGTTTCTCACGTGAACTGGTTCAGAAAGAAGATGAATGAGTTTAGAGAAGCCATCGGAATACCGAAGCCAAGACAGAATAGAAGTATGAAACTGTAAATCAAAAAAAACCGTGATAGTAGAATGGTATATCACGGATTTTTCATACTTTTGTATTGGATTGAGGCAACTCTTTCCAAGACATACGAAAAAAAAGAAGCGTTATGCTTATCTTGTACTTGAAAACGTAGGAAATTTTCAATTAGATGCAAGGATAGCATAGTGGTTCTCACGCATATAGCGTGGGCTGCTATTGTTACATCTGCATCTATGGTTTCCTACGACCTTCAAGTAAAGAATGTGGCATACAGTTCCACGCTTCTTTAATAGGTTAAATTCCTTTGGGAACTGGAGATTAAAAAATGTAGTGTATGAGCGTAATAAAAAAATGGTTATTAGCTATTTGTGCCATTATATTAATGAATGGATGTGCACCACTTCGAATGCCTGTAATAGTAAGGAATGCTCCTATTGAAATGTATAAATACGCATACATTTCCCCAACAAAGGAATTGACATCAAGCACAGGAGGTACATATGGTGGGCAATACGGTATCTATGGTTCTTCAACCACCAAAAGTGTTAATCCAAGTGATGTAATAGCAGGAATACTAATAAAAGAAGGATATATCATATTACCCGAACTTAAACCCGAATTATCTAATGAAACTCTAATCGTCAATTATGGTGAGAGTGGCAGGCGTAATAGAGGTTTAGGTTACACAATAGAAGTAACTATACAGTTTAGCTCTGCAAAAACCAATGAAATGATATGTTCTTGTACAGCAGAAGGACAAGGCGAAACAGAAGCTGATGATATCCGTCAAGCCATTAGAAGAGCCTTAACAAGTTTATTCCCTGAGAAATAACCCAATAATACGACAGATTATGAAAAAGTTTTTAGTATTATCCGCTTTAGTTATAACTTCTTGTACACTCTCTAACGAGGAAAAAGCTGAGAAATTGGTTAAAGAGACGCTTAAAGACTATCTCTATCACCCTGATTCTTATGAGCCAATATCAACAAGAGTTGATAGTATGTTTATTGATGTAACTACTATCGAGCCTATTATGAAAATTAGCGATGAAATCAAGAATTTGATATCTAAAATAAATCGCTGTGAGAGAAAAATTGAATTAGCAGAATCTTCTATGGATATTTTTGCCCCCAATGGTTATTCTTCTCAATACTCTCGTGGAGAGTATTCACGAGCAAAAAAAGAAAAGGAAGAAGCCAAATCTGATTTGAACAAATACACCAAGAAACTTTCAGAACAACTTGCTTTTCTAAAAGAAAATGTCGCTAAATATCACAAAGGAGAATTTACAGGTTGGGCAGTAAGCCATAGATTTAGGAGTCTTAATGGAGCAGGCTCAATGACCATTCCGGGAGAAATGATTTTCTTTTGCGATGAAGAATTTACAACTTGTGGGGGTTATGAAACAGATAAGTTTGAGGACTTCGTAAAAATTTTAAACACAGTAGATGAAGCAACTTCGGATGAAGATGTAATAGATTATTTTAAAGAAAATAATTTTTTGCTATAAATTCCGTATTTCCGTAGTACGCTAATTTTTATGCAAAGCAAATATTATCAACTGCTATTTTTTTAATATGCAATGGGCGTTTATTTTGGTTATTTGTATAATTGCTATTTCGGTTATTGTAATAGCGATGGTACGAACACGCCTAAAAAACAAATCCAAAGAGCTTGCAGAAAAGCTAAACCATATATCTGCATATAGCGAGAAATCAAATTATGAGCAAGCAAGAGAGAGATTATCGGCTCTTAATGAGGGGGTGTTTATAGATATTCCCTCAGACTTGAATAATGGCTTTTATGGCAGGGTAATCTCCGCAACGCAAGAAAAAGATTTCATCAATCATTATAAGGTACATTTCCAAGAGGCATATTCACTTCTGAAGAAACTTGAAGCCTTTAACATCACTCCATCAGAAACCATATCCAAATTCATTAATGACTTTGGAAGAATCAACAAACTTGTAAAACAACATAATGATGGTGTTATAACCTTTCTACTTGACACGCACAGGGACTTTTTCGACCATTGCCTAAAATACCCATTAGACAAGCAACAAAGACGCTCAATTGTTTCAGAAGAGGATAATTGTTTAGTAGTCAGCAGTGCAGGTAGTGGTAAAACCTCTTCAATTGTCGGTAAGGTTAAATATCTCACCGAAATCAAGGGTATAGCACCTGAAAGAATTTTACTTATCAGTTATACCAACAAAGCAGCAGCCGAACTAACCGAAAGAATGGCGACCAATGGATTGAAAGGTTACACATTCCATAAGTTAGCCATTGATATTATAGGCAAAACAACAGGCACAAAACCATCGATTTGCGACAATACAGATTCATTGTTTGTTGATATATATCACAAATTATTAGATAAATCGTCTTTCAAGAAAAATATAGTGGAATACTTTATTGATTACCAAACGAATGAAGCCGATTGGGAACAACGCAAGAATGAAAGACGAGAGCAATTATCAGAGCAAAAGAATGTGCAGCTAAAGGCGATGTTCCCCGATATGGACGGCAGAGCCATATATGTGAGAAGTGAACAAGAACAAAAAATATGTTTTGCTTTGTCCTCGCTGGGAGTGAAATTCAGATATGAAGAACCATACGAACATCAATTAGCAGATGAGATGCACTCACAATATCGTCCCGACTTCTCAATATATTTTAAGCAAGGAGGAGTAACCAAACGCATCTATCTTGAACATTTCGGAGTTGATGAACACGGGCTTGTTCCTGCTTGGTTCGCAAAAGACAAGGGTATAACCTACGAAGAAGCCAATCAGAAATACAATGATGGTATAACTTGGAAAAAAGCGGCTCATGAGAAATTTGGTACACAACTTTTAGTGACATCAAGTGCAGATTTCCATTATTCTGATATTAGGGATAAACTCCGTAAACTATTAGCTGAAGCAGGTGTACCAATTCAAGAAAAGACCGATGAGGAGTTATACGATTTAGTACTACCCAAAGGCAGCAAGCAGGAAAAGGCGTTTATACGACTTGTTGTTACTTTCGTTACATTGGTAAAATCAAGTTGTAAATCAGTTAAAGAGGTTTTGAAACAAGCCAAAAATGCAGATGATGAACGAAGTGTGTTTATCATCAAGAATATATTTCAACCTGTATATGAACACTACATAAATGCGTTAAGCGATAGTAACCAAATTGATTTTACCGATGCTATTCTTCAAGCCACTGAAATATGTCGTACTTCACACCCTGTTGAATATGATTATATCATAGTGGATGAGTTTCAAGATATTTCTGTTGACCGTTACAACTTCTTGAAAGTATTGCGAGAGGGTAATCCTCCTGCAAAGTTGTATTGTGTGGGTGATGATTGGCAGTCTATTTATCGTTTTTCGGGAAGTGATATGGCTCTATTCAATCAATTCCCCGAATATTTTGGAGCAACGGAGATAAACAAGATTGAAACTACATACAGGTTTGGAGAGCCTTTGGTTTCTTTATCGTCGAACTTTATACAACGCAATAAAGCCCAAATACAAAAGAATATCCATTCGTTCAGCTCAGAAATGAGAACCGAGTTGGAATTCTATGCTTATGATAGACGAGATTACTGCAATACGATAGGGCAACTTGTGGCTTCTATTCCATCGGATAAATCAATATTCCTATTGGGGCGTTACTCTTTTGATGATTACTACCTCTCTTTTATGTACCAATCAATTAAAGAGGGTAATAGATTCTACTATGTGATAGGAGGACGAAAAATAGAGTTTTTAACCGTACATAAGTCAAAAGGTCTTGAAGCGGATTATGTAATACTCTTACAATGCAATAAAGATACATACGGTTTCCCATCACAGGTGAGTGACGACCCTGTGCTTAACTATGTGCTCACTAAGAGCGACCAATTCCCATACGGAGAAGAAAGAAGATTATTCTATGTTGCAATAACAAGGGCTAAGGTAAAAACGCTTGTATTATACGATAAGCGTTTCCCGTCTGTATTTGTGGATGAATTCTTGCACCCCGAAAAGGTGTCAGAAGAAAGCTATGTAAAGCACCCTAACGCCAATAAAAGATGGACAAGAAGTGCAGACCAATTTTTATTGAAACTGCACAATGAAGGTAAGAGTGTCAAATATATTGCAAACAAAATGGGTAGAAGTCAAACTTCGATTGTAATGCGATTAAACAAACTAAACAAATAGTCGAACTTTTTCTTTGATGTACCTTGTGTGCATCGGACTATTCTATTATTTTTGTACACAGAAACGAGTTACTTGAAAGCAATTCAAGGCAGAACGCAGCATACGGCACAGTTGCCAAGTCATTACCTCAAAATCGGGTAATTCTTCCAAAGTCCTTTGTATAAGGCACAAACGAAAGTTTTCCAGAATTAAAGAAAAACAGTGTTCATTACTTCCGGAACTGATAGCATATTATCAAACCGGAAACAATCCCTACTGGATTTTAAGCGATGGGAAAGCCTCACCACGATGGGACGGAGTAACCGGCTATTTTCGTTCTTTAGATTATAGCTGCAAAGCGTTATTAGAAATAGCAGATTATTATAGATGTAATAATAAACAAACAACATATCCTACTAAACAGACAAAATTGTTATCAATACAAAAATCTGATTTTAGAAATATTATTCAATATGAGGACAAAGAAAAGCTGTTAAATAGGCTTCATTTCTTGATAGGCGGAAAGCGTGGAGCAGATGTTGGTGCTATTCTTCTACAAGCCAAAGTTGAAGGATATTTAATGAGAACACCAAACAGAGCTGAATTTGAGAATGAGTTTGGAAAGTTGACGGATGATGAAAATAGCACAGCAAAAAGTAAGTGGGAGGCTATTAGGAAATACTTAGATAGTGAAAACAGCACAGCAATAAACAAATGCAGCAGTATGAATATTCGCATATTTGGGCCATAACACAACAAATAATTATTGTTTTTGGTTGGCATGAGTTGGAAGTAGTTGTATCCAACTTGTGCCAACCTTTCTTTTTTGTATACTGATTTATAGCGTCTTAATTTCGCAATGTCAAAACAAAAAGCAAGGAGGCTCCAACGCTATAAGCCCACCTGCTTTTTGCGAAACCCGTCCCTGAAGTTGGCAGATGGTAGGAGATTTTTCCGATGTAGCGACCAGTCAGAAGGGACACCGTAAATTATGAGTACAATCGCTCAACTAATGGCTATTGGTACAAATGTTCAGCTTGTAGTTACATTAGCAGACCTTAAAGAATTATTCCTTGAATGGCAAGCGGAAGTAGAAGCTAATAAGGTGAAAGAAAAAGAGGAAACGTACAAGACTGTGGAAGAAGCAGCGGCAATACTCCACCGTGACCGTAGTAGTCTATGGAGGTGGGCTAAATCCGGTTACCTTGTACCTATAAAAGTTGGTGCAAAATCATTCTACCGTATGTCTGACATTAAAAAATTGATGGAGGGCTAAGATATGGAAGAAAAGAAAAAAGGCGACCAAAGCCGCCCCAACGCCACCACAAATGTACACAATCCTAATGACTTGTGCAAAGTTCTTGAATACTTCCGCTATACGGTAGGTACAACACTTGATTGTTTCTTTGCGACCGGAGTTCTCCGTAATTGTATTACTTGGTATGTACGTGACTTGGAAAACATGGGATTGTTGCAGGCTATTTATATTGCACCTGATAAGCGTACCCACTTTATGGCAAAGCATTATTCCGCAGACCCTCAAAAGTGGCAAACTAAGCCGCATAATACGCAATTTAATCTATTCGAGGAGGGGTAGCTATGGGAGTAAATGTATTACAAGAACTATCCGCAGAACAAGCTAAGTTCAAAGCGGAAATGACAGAGGATAGATTTAGATATAAAAATCATGTTTTGGACTTATCGCAGCCAATCAATGAGCCAAAGTTTTTGTTTAGTATCGGCAATATTCCATCAATCCCGGCAGGTGAACTTATCGGGATTAAAGGGCGTGCCAAACAAGGTAAAAGCCAATGGGAATATATTCTTATTTCCGTAATGCTTTCCGGCATTTCCAAAGGTGATGTTATGCCTTTACAAGACCGCTACAAGGTTCTATTATTCGATACGGAGCAATCCCAAGCAAGTTTAAAGAAATGCTGCCAAAGAGCCTTAAAATTTGCCGGACTTCCTACCGATAAAAACGATACACACTTTCTCCCTTTTTTCATGCGTCCATTAACCATTGAAGAACGCAGAAAAACGATTGAAGATGCCATCAAAGAAGAAAAGCCCGATATTATTTTCATTGACGGTGTACGTGATTTGTTGCAGGACTTTAACAGCCTTGAACAAAGTAACGAACTTATCCAGTGGCTTCTCTCCTTGACGGCTGAATATGGCTGTACAATTGTTTCAGTGCTTCATCAAAATAAATCAAAAGAAGATGGCAACATGAGAGGGCATTTAGGAACGGAACTTCTCAACAAGCTAACCGATTGCTTTGAAGTATCAAAGAAGGACGGAAAGTTTCTTGTTACTTGTACCGATAGCCGAAATGTACCCGCTACCGACTTTGCTTTTTCCATTGATGCTAACGGTGACTTTTGCGTGGAAGAAGTAACAGATGCAACTGCGAACGCTACACGTGTGGCAGACATTCAGAGAGTTTTAAAACTTTGCTTTGATAAATTGCCTAATTATGGATTTCGTGAACTCGTTTCCGCTTATGCTTTGGAAGATGCGATAAGCGAAAGTACTGCCAAACGAAGAATATCAGAAGCGAAGAAAAACGGCTTTATAAAAGTGGGGTCAGACGGTAAATATACATTGAACCCAGGGCAGCCGTAGAAAGTGGGGCCAAGGGTCACGCCTTTATATTTAGGCGTGAACCCATGAACCCATCCACACTTTCGGGGTCAGTGAACCCAATTTGAACCCACTTGAACCCATGAACCCATTTTTAAACCCAAAAAGATTTTATTGATATGGAATATACATACAGCTTGCAGAAATACACCGGGCGAAACAGCCGCCATACGTGCCCGGCTTGTGGAAGAAAATTTTGTTTTACTCTTTATGTGGATGCGGCAGGAAATCCGCTTGCCGAAGATGTTGGAAGGTGTGAACATCGTAATTCATGTGGATATGAGAAAACCCCTAAGATGTACTTTGATGAGAACCCAACAGATTATAAGGGGGTCAGACCCACGCCAACGCCTCAACCGAAGAAAGAAGAAAAGACGGACTACATACCTTTTTCTTTGATACAACAAAGTGAAAGCACCAACAATACATTAATGGACTACCTACGGAAATACTTCACGGATGAGGCTCTAAACAAGATTACAGCCGATTATCATTTAGGAAGCACAAAAAAGCGTGAAATTATCTTTCCACAAATAGACAAGTTATCAATGTGTCACACTGGTAAAGTTATGAATTACGATACAGATGGGCACCGCGTTAAAGGGAAAATAGATGCCATAGACTGGCTGCACGCTCGTTTGATGAAGAAACAAGGGAAGCAAGCATCTGACTTTCATTTACGGCAATGTCTGTTTGGTGAGCACCTTCTACCAAAAAGGCCTAAAGATATTGTTTGCCTAACAGAAAGCGAAAAAGCCGCTATTATCGCCTCTATTGTATTCCCCGCCTTCGTTTGGGTGTCATGTGGTGGAAAACAAGGTCTTACACCGGAAAGATGTAAGGCGTTGGCTGGACGTGATGTGATTGTGTACGCGGATGCTGATGCGGTAGCAGAGTGGAACGAGAAAATAAAGAAACTCGATTATTGCCGAAACATAAGTTTGTCGGATTGGGCAAAAGATGAGGATATAGGTAGCAAACGAGACATTGCCGACCTTATTTTGCAGGAACGTAAGCCATTAGAAAAGCCCACTACAGTAGGCGATGTTTGCCAATGGTTAGCAGAACTGGAAATGCCGAAAGAACGTGCAACAATTAATCTTTGATGCTATGGAAGTAGAAGTAATACACGGTCAGATAGTCGCAAAGGCTAATCATTACCAAGCCGTACCGGGTAAATTCGGGAAAAAACGAATAATCAAAGATGAAGTAATCCGGGCTTATGAGCACTCTTTCGTAGAACAGTGCAAGGTGTACCGGAACAGGCGCATTGCAACCCGTTTTCGGCTGTTTGTCCGGGTGTGGCATAGCTCGGTCAAATTTGATTTGGATAACTCGCTAAAAACATTGCTTGACTGTCTGCAAATGGTAGGCGCAATAACAGATGATAATCTTTGCTTCCAAATAGAAGCGGAAAAGCATTTGGATAAGTATCACCCCCGTATAGAATTTGCCCTACTGGAGGTAAACGAACAGAAACAACTTTTTAATAATTAAAGATATGGAGTACAAAAAGATTATAGAACAGACAGACCGCTACGATATTGTGCAATGGGAGTTTCAAGGAATGCCTATTACTTTCCGCTTATGGAAAGACGGCAGCGGAATTATAGAGATTAAAGTAGATAAGTACTTTGCCATCGCCAACGGCTACAAGTCCGTTTCAGACATGGCAGAAAAGACTATCGGGCAAGCAAAGTTCAATGAAATGTTTGGAGGTGTCCCGGAATGGATAAGGGCAAGCCCTAATGGTGAATTTACATTTGTAGGTATAAATCCGATATTATTCAATTAAGCGTTTTATTTATAAACAGTCTAAATAACCCAAAGGAAACCCAAAGGGATAAATATAGAAAAACGTGTGAAGATGCACGTTACCCGATTTTGGACACTAAGAGTATCAGTTATTTGCTGACACCCTTTTATCGCTATTTATTTTACCTGTATCACAATTCTATTGTTGAGGCTTTTCAACCGTTTAATTTTTGGGGCTGTATTAAAGTTGTACGGCATGATTACGGCAAGGGTTTCAACTGTTAAATCAGGGCGAGATTACGGCGAAGGTAGAAATAAAACAACGGTAAGACTACGGTAAGGGTAAAAAGAGTTATGAAACATGTAACCTTAGTTTTTTTTTAGTATCTTTGCAGTGCTATCACATAAATCAAGTAGGTGGAACAATTCCACCGGACTTTTAACGGTGGACTTTTATCCATTGGTGAGTTTTTGTACTCTATAAATTCGGTGTGTACTTCCGTGTAAGTTCTGTAATAGACTTACAGCCTACTTGATAAGGTGATAGCAAACGGGATAGGCACACCGTTTTTGTGCCTTAAATGCTATCATAATATCAAGTAACAATGAAAGAGACATTTACACGTATTTGGTTTACCCTTTATCAAGAAGGAAGGCGTATAAAAGTGAGGCTGGCTGATATGACAACTTCGGAGTATATTTTTAGAGATAGTCAAGGACAACGTTATGTAATTCCCAAAATAAAAATTTCCGAATTTATTTCATACAAATACTTGAATAATGAAAATTTATTATCTCTCATTGACATTTTAAATACGGGTGATACAATAGTAGATGTAGAGAATGTAATCCAAAATTATAAAAAAAGGTATAGTTATAGTATAATAAATGGATATTACATCCGTTCTTTTAACACACAATCCGAAGTTCAAGGATATTTTTTGGGCATTCTTGATGAAAAAAGAAACAAACATTTTCAAAATATAATAAAGTCAATAAAAGATATAAAATAAATAGAAACCTATTAATGACATCTTTAGCAATGTTGAAACATCGCTTTTATAGTAACTCAACACTGTTTTAAAATTAAAGAATGAAACATGAATGAAGATAGAATTTTAACAATGGCAAAAGTGCACTAAAACAGGCGAACATTATCCGCTACGAGAACGGACATGAAATATTAGATGTAAGCCTATTACGCACAATCCCGGCAGGTGAACTTATGAGGTATCGCAATGTAGGTAAATCCACGATTGAGAAGATACAGGAAATAAGAAAGTCGCTTGAATGGGTATAATATGAAATAATGATTGCTTCTTTGGATAACTCGATAGCTGAAATGAAGAAGAGATTAAGAAATGTATTGCCACATAAACAAGCATAGATGCACGTTGAGGTTCGACCAGCGAAATCACGTTATGATGCCCCGCCAGTAATACGGCTGGCGGGCAGATGGCAGGAATAATGACTAAAACAAATATTCATCTTTTATGGAAATCAGCACAGCAATGATGTAACACATCCTCCGATTGACGGAAGGATATACGGATTTATTGAACGAACTTAAGGAAGTCAAGGCGGAACTTGCAGAACTCAAAGGAGAAAAGCCCAAGAAGCCGACAATTCATGAAACCAAATACCCACACATGAGTATAATAACCAGGAAATGATTGTATAAGGCGGGATAACTCCCACCTTTGTTCTGTTTTTGATATTTTTCAATATGTAAAGTTGTATGGGTGATTTAAAATTATTTACCTTTGCCACTGAAATGCCATAACGGTGTTTTAAAACGCAAATGAGAGGTTGCTTTCCAAGTGTGGGGAGCAGCCTTTTTTTTATTCCCAAAGACCACATTCAAAGAATATCACGCCAAAAACACGCCAAAAGCTATAAAAGAAAAACGCTAATCACTTAACAATAAAGTAATTAGCATTCCAATTTGTACTCGAAGCGGGACTTGAACCCGCACAGCCATTACTGGCCAAAGGATTTTAAGTCCTTCGTGTCTACCATTCCACCATTCGAGCATCCTCAAAAAAGGAGAGCGGAAAACGAGACTCGAACTCGCGACCCTAACCTTGGCAAGGTTATGCTCTACCAACTGAGCTATTTCCGCAGGTTTCTAGAGAACGGGTGCAAAGATAAACAGTTTCTACGTTACAGCCAAACTTTTCACCGGAAAAAAGTTAAATAAATAGGGATGTACGATATTAACCTGACTGTCATTAATACGTTTATAGCCTAAACAGAGAAAGCCAACATCGTACACCACAAGCAGTTAATTAACTATGATTACCGGCCGAGCAACGTTTTTTCGGCCTGTTCCATTACCTCAAAATTAAAGCCGTCCACAACTTTCTGCATCAAACCGGATATTTCATCATTGCAGAGGTTGCCGATACTGCCTTCGTGCGTATGATGCACTGTCTTGTCATGAGAGAAATTGCCAGCCTCAATGTCCAGACCGACCTTCTTATAAGCATCTCGGAACGGCATGCCTTCGCGCACCAGACGGTTTACCTCTTCCACGCTGAAAATAAGCAGGTACTTATCGTCATCCAGAATATGTTCGTTCACTTTGATTTCATTCATAATATAGGTCGTCATCTGCAAACAATCCTTCAACTCCCGGAAAGCAGGCAGGAATACTTCCTTAATAATCTGCAAATCGCGGAAATACCCGGAAGGCAGGTTATTGGCTATCATCATTATCTGCTGGGGCAATGATTGCAGTTTGTTGCATTTGGCACGTGTCAGCTCAAACACATCCGGATTCTTCTTATGCGGCATTATGCTCGAACCGGTAGTACAGTCATCGGGCAGTTTCACAAATCCGAAGTTCTGGCTGTTGAACATACAGGCATCGAACGCAAGTTTGGAAACGGTGCCCGCAATGCTTGCCAGCGCAAAAGCCACGTTACGCTCCATCTTACCACGCCCCATCTGGGCATACACCACATTATAATTCAATGAATCGAAGCCCAACAGCCGGGTAGTCATTGTACGGTTCAAAGGGAAAGACGAGCCATATCCGGCAGCAGAACCCAACGGATTGCGGTTGCACATTTTAAAGGCGGCTTGCAAAAACAGCATATCATCCACCAGACTCTCGGCATAAGCGCCAAACCACAGTCCGAACGACGACGGCATCGCTATCTGCAAGTGGGTATAACCCGGCATCAATACATCTTTATAACGTTCGCTCTGCATGACGAGCACATGGAAAAGCTGTTCTACAGCCTCGGCTATGTCCCTTATCTCCGCACGGGTAAAGAGCTTTAAGTCGAGCAGCACCTGGTCATTACGGGAACGTCCGCTATGAATTTTCTTTCCTACATCACCCAATTTACGGGTCAGCATCAATTCCACCTGGGAGTGAACATCCTCTACCCCCTCTTCTATCACAAATTCACCGCTCTCAGCAGTTGCGTAGATATTCTTCAACTCCGCAAGCAGCAGGGACAATTCTTCTTTTGTCAGCAAACCGATACTTTCCAGCATCGTGATATGTGCCATGGAACCCAACACATCATGCTTTGCCAGATAAAGATCCATCTCACGGTCACGTCCCACCGTAAAACGCTCTATATCCTTATTTACCTGAACGGACTTTTCCCAAAGTTTCTGAGCCATAAGATTTAGTAATTAATAATTAATCAGCGACAAAGTCTCCGCCATTTTCTCCAATCCTTCCTGCAAAGGTTTCTGCACCATGGTTTTCATAAACGGATTCAGCTCCATTCCGATGGTAAGCTTCATTTTACATTCCGTCTCCGTAACGGGCACTATCTGTATCCACAGGTTAAAGGGCAGAGGCGAGGTTGTTGTTGCAAACTTGATGCACTTGCAAGGTTCTTTCTCTACAATCTGTAATACTATTTTCCCAACCGGCGGTACTTCTATCGACAATGTTTCCGCATCGAAACTCAAATTCTTCACTTTGTCCTGCGGCAGGCGGTCTTTCACTTTCTCCAAATTGCTAAGGTCTGAAAGTTTCTCATAAACAGCCTTTTGCGAAGCAGGTATCACCTTTACCGCACTTTCAAATTTAGTCATAATACAATGGTCTTTAAAAGACAAAAAGAACTATCCGGACAGCAACTATCCGAATGGCTCTTTTGTCATAATCTATCATTATGTAAAATAAGTCTTATTTTCCGGCTTCCCAATGCGCGGGGTCTTTACGCCATTCGTTCAGCGTAAGCACATCTTCCTCTTCGATGTAACCGGTGCGAAGGGCAACTTCCATCACTGCTTCGTAATTGGTCAATGTCACCAAAGGAACTTTTGCATCCTTGAATGCTTTTTCTGCAATGGGGAATCCATATGTGTAAGCGGCAACCATACCGATTACTTCGCATCCGTCGCGACGGATGGCTTCAACAGCTTTCAGACTGCTTCCGCCGGTAGAAATCAAATCTTCTACCACCACCACTTTCATACCCGGACGAAGTTCGCCTTCTATCAGGTTCTCCAAACCGTGGTCTTTCGGGGTAGAGCGTACATATACAAACGGCAGGTTCAACGCATCCGCCACCAATGCACCCTGGGGAATAGCTCCCGTAGCAACACCGGCAATGGCATCAACCTGACCGAAACGTTCCAGAATCAGACGTGTAATTTCCACTTTCACGAAATTACGGAGAGAAGGATATGAAAGAGTCTTACGGTTATCACAGTAAAACGGGGATTTCCATCCTGACGCCCAGATAAACGGGTTAGCGGGTTGTAGTTTAATCGCCTTAATCTTCAGCAACTTCTCTGCAAACAATCTTTCTAAAGTTTTCATAGCCAAACTAACTATTATGATAAATATGCCGCAAAAATACAGAAAGCTGACGAGAATAAAAAAGAATACGGATAAATTTTATTCCAATTCGTCATTTTCATCAGAAAGCGTAATACAGTGGCGGATATCTTTCATTTCGAACCCCCGGCTCAAAGCAAAACGCACCAGTTTATTGTTCAGTTCGTACTCATTCTCCGCATGCACGCTCTTGCGCTTTACCGCCAGCAAATTATCCAATATGGCAAGATATTCATCCTCGTCGATTTCATTCAGGTAACGGTAAAATACACTTTGGGGAATTTTCTTCAGTTGAAGCGCCTGTCCTATCTTTATCTTCCCCCACTTGGCAAAGCGGTACTTATCATGAATGAAGGCACGGCAAAAACGTTCCTCGTCAATATATTTCTCCTGTTCCAAACGGTTGATTATGCGGTCTATGGCATCATAGGGAATACCCCAACGCTGCAACTTCTCCGTAACTTCCGCACGGCAATGCTCCGCAGTGGAGCAATAAGCAGCCACGCGGCTTAAAGCATCTGTTTCTGTAATTTCTATCATCGTTCTGCGATTACTATTCGGTCATTTCCGGAAATATCTTTCAACACCCGTAGATTGGTGTACCCCTGTGCGCGAAGCATCGTTGCCGTAGCTTCCCCGAACGCACGGTTTATCTCAAAATAAAGTCTGCCGCCGGACGCCAGCATAACCTTACCCAACTCTGCAATGCGCCGGTAAAAAAGCAGCGGATCATTATCCGGAACAAACAATGCCGAAAAAGGTTCCCAGTCCAAGACATTGCGCTCCATTTCCTGCTTTTCCGATTCAGTGACGTATGGCGGATTGCTGACAATCACATCATACCGTTCCCCGCTGCCGGGAACATACGCCAGCACATCCCGCTGTACAAAGCACACGGATGTCTGCAATGCCTCATTATTGCGGCGGGCTATGCGGAGGGCGGTGTCCGAAATGTCCCATGCCGTCACTTTGGCATCCGGCAGCATCTTGGAGAGAGAAATGGCAATGCAGCCGCTCCCCGTCCCGATGTCAAGAATACGGGCTCCGGACGGAACTTCCTTCAGCATCACCTCCACCAGCTCCTCCGTTTCCGGACGGGGAATCAGCACGCCGGGGGCCACATAGTAGGAGCGTTCCAGAAAACGGGCGGTGCCCTGCACATACTGTATCGGCTCGAAATTACGCAAGCGGGCAAGAATGGTGTCTAAATCCTGCATCTCTTTTGGGGATAAAATCATATCTTTGCCCAGGTAATAATCGACCGCAGTCTGCCCCAGCATTTCGCAACAGACAATGCGGGACAGATTGGCAGCTTCTTGCGCAGAGTAACTCTCCTGCAAAGCATGGCGGATATGAGAAACGGAAACAGTCATAACATTCGGCATTTCGGGCTGCAAAAATAGTGGAAGTTTAAGAGTAATACAAAGTATGGAAGAAGAAAAATACATGCGCCGCTGCATTCAGCTAGCCCAAAACGGGTTATGCAATGCAGCTCCCAACCCGATGGTGGGCGCAGTAATCGTATGCGACGGAAAAATTATCGGTGAGGGATACCATGTGCGTTGCGGCGAAGCGCACGCCGAAGTCAATGCAATCCGCTCCGTAAAAGACCCCTCGTTGCTGAAGCGTTCTACAATCTACGTCAGCCTGGAGCCTTGTGCCCACTACGGAAAAACACCACCCTGCGCCGACCTTATCATAGAGAAAAAGATTCCGCGCATCGTAATCGGCTGCCAGGACCCGTTTGCCAAAGTAGCAGGACGGGGAATCCGGAAGCTGAAAGATGCAGGGCGGGAAGTCATCACCGGGGTGCTGGAAGATGAATGCAGAAATCTAATCCGGCGTTTTATCACGTTTCATACCCTTCGTCGCCCCTACATTACCCTGAAATGGGCGGAGTCTGCCGACAAATACATCGATAAGAACCGTGAGGACGGGCAACCGGTCATTCTATCCACCCCCCTGACATCCATGCTTGTGCATAAGAAACGGGCAGAGCACAATGCCATCATGGTAGGTACACGTACGGCAGAGCTGGACAACCCCAGCCTGACTGTACGGAACTGGCAAGGCCGGTCGCCTGTACGAATCGTAACAGACAGACAGTTGCGGCTGTCTCCCAAGCTGCATGTATTCGATGGAAATGTCCGCACACTTGTGTTCACCGAGAAACCGTGCCAGCCACAGCCCAACGTTGAATACATCCCCATTGACTTCCAACGGAATATACTGCCGCAAATCATGGAACACCTGTACATGCAGGGACTACAATCTCTGTTAGTCGAAGGCGGAAACATCCTGTTACAGTCCTTTATCGATGCGGAATTATGGGACGAAGCCTTTGTCGAAGAAAGTCCTTTAACGCTATTATCCGGTATCAAGGCACCTGAAATTGGCAATAAAGCGCCCTGTACCAACGAAGTTTATTTCGGCAGGAATTTCCGGCATTACAGCGCCACAAGATTAGGCTAACAGCCTTATTCAAGGGCATTTTTATCGAGAAAAACAGCCATATTATCTATAATTTTATATAAAACTTGCCGATAAAGCTGTTTATAGAAAAAAATGTTCCTATTTTTGCAACTTGTAAATAAACACTATCTTTCAAATGAGAATAAAGTTTTTAGCTATAATCGCAAGTTTTCTTTTTGTATCAATCGCAATAAGCTCGTGCCTGGACTCTGACGACACGGTAGAACTAAGCTCCGATGCAACGGTACATGCTTTTGGCATTGATACGGTATACGGCAAACATTATAAATTCACGATAGACCAGTTAAGAAGAAAAATCTACAACCAGGATTCATTGCCTATAGGAGCAGATACGATTATCGACCGCATATTAATTGACACGTTCACCGTAAGCGGCTGGATTACTTCAAGAGATGAAATGAATAGTATCAGCGGTGATACGATATTCAACAGAGCCGACTCGGTAAATCTTACGAAAGCCATAAATACCGAAAACGGGATGAAATTCAAAATACATGCCCCGGACGGCTTTACCGTAAATGAATATTCCCTTGAAATCAGAGTACACAAGCAGGATCCGGACTCCTTAGTGTGGGATAAGATGGGAAGTGCACCGACACTTTCAGGTGAACAAAAGGCCATCCTATTCAACAACGAACTGTGGGTATTTACACAATCTGCGGCACAGAAGACACAGACAAGAGCAGGTGCATATTGGCTGGACACAGAAGAAACATACGGCTGGAATGCAGTGTCCGGAGCAAAACTTCCCGACAATGCAGAACTGGAATCCCTCGTCTGCCTGAAATACAAAGACGGAGAAGATGAGAAACAAAGACTTTACATCGTGACAGAAGACGGTATGGCACATTCTTCCGATGACGGAATAAATTGGACACCAGTCAATTGGGAAGGGAACAGCAATATCCGGACACTGATTGCCGGTTTTACCGATGTGCTGACTGTCGTTACCTCAAACGATGAGGTTTACACAGTTGACAATCAAGGCAACAAGATAGAAGGAAATATGGGTAAGGCAGAGTCTGACTTTCCTACATCACATATCTACTCCACCAATTTTGACAGCAACAATCAGTCACAGGCAATGGTAGTGGGTCGTACGGAAAAAGACGTTCAGCAAACCATTCCCTGGGTTTCTTCCAACGGCAAAGACTGGTATTCATTGGCAAACACCAGTTCCTATGATGTGTATTGTCCGAAATTTGCCAATCCTGCCGTAATGTACTATGGTGAGAACTTTTATATCTTCGGCAGCAAAGATGAAAACAAGCTTGATGCCATTTATTCTTCCGTTGACGGTATTTCCTGGCGTGAGCCTCAAAGAAAATTCTTGTTACATAAAGATATGACAGATATAACTGCTCCCTATTCCATTGTTGCAGACAGCCCTTATATATGGGTTATCTTCGGCGGAAACGGAACAGATGCTGCCGTTTGGCGCGGACATCTTAACAAGCTGATGCCAGTCAGAGTGCAATAAATTCATTATTTCTGTTTCCTTTATATATATAAAAGTATAAAACGAGAATAGTAACCAAGACAAGAGATGTAAGTATAAAAAGATGCTAAATAAAGAAGAACTTGATTTAAGCCGGATTCCACAACACGTGGCAATTATCATGGACGGCAACGGACGTTGGGCAAAGTTGCGCGGACAAGAGCGCAGCTATGGACACCAGGCCGGCGCCGAGACAGTACATGTCATTGCAGAAGAAGCGTCTAAATTAGGCATCAAATATCTGACTTTATATACGTTCTCCACCGAAAACTGGAATCGCCCCTCTAATGAAGTCGCTGCATTGATGGCGCTTCTGTTCGACTCTATCGAAGAGGAAACATTCATGAAAAACAACATCAGTTTCCGGGTTATCGGAGATCTGACCAAGCTGCCCGACAATGTGCGGGAACGTTTGGAAACCTGTATAGCACATACCGCAAATAATACTGGGATGTCTCTGGTACTGGCAATCAGCTACTCGTCCCGCTGGGAAATAACGGAAGCCGCCCGCCGCCTTGCAGCCTTAGTGCAAAAAGGCGAACTGACTCCCGAACAGATTGACAGCACCCTGTTGTCCCAATATCTTGCCACCGACTTCATGCCCGATCCGGATTTATTGATACGTACGGGCGGAGAAATCCGCTTGAGCAACTACCTGCTCTGGCAATGTGCTTACTCGGAACTTTATTTCTGCGACACCTACTGGCCTGACTTCCGTGAAGCGGAACTTCACAAAGCCATCCACGACTATCAGAAGCGTGAACGCAGGTTCGGAAAAACCAGCGAGCAAATCCGCTGACCGGACAAACACAAATTGTAAATAGTAAATCGTAAATATAGTAAATAAAAAAATGTACTATCGTATTTCCTCCATACTCGTAACGTTTATCTGCCTCTTTAGCTGTGTACTGACCAGCTCGGCACAGGACACCAGCAATACCGATGAAACCGAAAAACCGGTTATTCTTTATTCGGGAACACCCAAGAAATATGAAATAGCGGATATTAAGGTAGTTGGAGCCAAGAATTATGAAGACTATGTAATCATCGGTTTATCCGGATTATCAAAAGGCCAGACAATTACCGTGCCCGGCGATGAAATAACGCAAGCCTGCAAACGCTACTGGCGTCACGGATTGTTCTCCGACGTGCAAGTTACTGCGGATAAAATCGAGGGCGACCGGATTTGGCTTACAATCCACCTGACAATGCGCCCCCGCGTTTCCGATATTCGCTATCACGGTGTAAAGAAGTCGGAACGTGAAGATTTGGAAGCCCGGGTAGGTCTGATTAAAGGAAACCAAATTACCCCCAACCTGATAGACCGCGCCAAGACGTTGATTAAGCGCTACTTTGACGATAAGGGTTTCAAGAATGCCGACATCATCATCACGCAAAAGGATGATCCCAACAACGAGAACCAAGTCCTGGTAGATATCAATATCGACAAAAAGGAGAAGGTAAAGGTACATCAGATTACAATCACCGGTAATCAGGCCATCACAACCAAGAAGCTGAAACGTGTGATGAAGAAAACGAATGAAAAAGGCAAACTGCTCAACCTTTTCCGTACCAAAAAGTTCGTCGAAGAAAATTTTGAAGCCGACAAGCAACTGATTATAGACAAATACAACGAATTGGGTTATCGTGATGCCATGATTGTAAAAGACAGCATCAAGTCTTATGACGACCGTACGGTGGATATCTTCATGGAAATCGAAGAAGGACAGAAATACTACTTGCGCAATGTAACGTGGGTAGGTAACACCCTCTATCCTTCCGAGCAACTGAATTTCCTGCTCCGTATGAAGAAGGGCGACGTCTACAATCAGAAGCTGCTGGAAGAACGTACCAGTACAGATGAAGACGCTATCGGCAACCTCTACTACAACAACGGTTACCTCTTCTACTCGCTCGACCCCGTGGAAGTAAATATCGTAGGTGACTCCATCGACCTGGAAATGCGTATCTTCGAAGGCCGTCAGGCTACTATCAATAAAGTCAGCATCAACGGTAACGACCGTTTGTATGAAAACGTAGTCCGCCGTGAGCTTCGTACCCGTCCGGGACAGCTTTTCAGCCGTGAAGACCTGATGCGTTCCATGCGTGAAATCCAGCAAATGGGACACTTTGACCCCGAACAAATCCAACCGGATATCCAGCCCAAACCGGAAGACGGTACAGTGGATATAGGTTATGACCTCGTCTCCAAAGCCAACGACCAGGTAGAGTTCTCTGCCGGTTGGGGACAGACAGGTATTATCGGTAAACTGAGTCTGAAGTTCACCAACTTCTCCGTTGCCAACCTGTTGCATCCGGGTGAGAACTACCGCGGTATCCTGCCGCAGGGTGACGGCCAGACACTGACTATCAGCGGCCAGACCAATGCCAAATACTATCAGTCATACAGTGTATCGTTCTACGACCCGTGGTTCGGCGGCAAACGTCCGAATGCGTTCTCCGTATCTGCATTCTACTCCCGCCAGACAGATATCAGCAGCCGTTACTATAACGATGCGTACATGAACAGTTATTATAACAGCTACTATAGCGGCATGTACGGTTATGGTATGTACAACTATGGCAACTATAACAATTATGAAAACTATTACGACCCCGACAAGTCCATCCAGATGTGGGGATTGGCTGTAATGTTCGGTAAGCGTTTGAAATGGCCGGATGACTACTTCCAATTTACGGCAGAATTGTCCTACCAGCGTTATATTCTGAGCGACTGGCAATACTTCCCCGTTACCAACGGTAAGTGTAACAACCTGAGTATAAACCTCACCTTGTCGCGCAGTTCTATCGACAATCCTATCTATCCGCGCCAGGGTTCCGAATTCTCGCTGTCGGCACAATTGACGCCGCCCTACTCCCTGTTCGACGGTACAGATTACAGCAAGTACAGTACCAGCAATCAGGATGATATGAACAAGATGCACAAATGGATAGAATACCACAAGTGGAAATTCAAATCCAAAGTATACATCCCGTTGATGGACCCTATCGCCGTAAAACGCACTCCGGTGCTGATGGGACGCGTAGAATTCGGTCTGTTGGGACACTACAACAAATACAAGAAATCTCCGTTTGAAACCTTTGACGTAGGTGGCGACGGTATGACAGGATATTCCAGCTATGCAACCGAAAGTGTCGCCTTGCGTGGATATGAGAACAGCTCTCTTACTCCTTATGGCTACGAAGGTTATGCATACGCACGTCTCGGTTTGGAATTAAGATATCCGCTGATGTTGGAAACAAGTACCAGTATTTATGCGTTAACTTTTGTTGAAGCCGGTAACGCCTGGCACGACGTAAACAAGTTCAACCCGTTTGATTTGAAACGTTCTGCCGGTGTCGGTGTCCGCATCTTCCTGCCTATGATTGGTATGATGGGTATCGACTGGGCCTACGGTTTCGACAAGGTACTCGGTTCCAAGCAATACGGCGGCAGCCAGTTCCACTTCATCCTGGGACAAGAGTTCTAATTTGTTTAACTAAAACCAGAACATTATGAGAAAGAGTTTATTAATCATGTTTCTGCTATTTGCCGCAGGCATTACAGCCAATGCACAGAAGTTTGCCTTGATCGACATGGAATATATCCTAAAGAATATCCCTGCCTATCAAAGTGCGAGCAATGAATTGAACCAAGTGTCCAAACAGTGGCAAAACGAAGTCGAGAAGCTGGGCAAAGAAGCCAAGAGCTTGTACGACAGCTACCAGGCATCCGTTAAAACTCTTTCCGATGCACAAAAGACAAAGAAAGAAGAAGAGATTGTTGCCAAAGAGAAATCCGCAGCCGAACTGCGCCGTAAATACTTCGGTCCGGAAGGCGAACTTTTCAAAAAGCGTGAAGCGCTGATGCAGCCCATCCAAGATGAAATCTATGAAGCTGTAAAGGCAATCTCCACACAGAAAGGTTACGCTGTAGTAGTGGATCGCGCATCCGCATCAAGCATCATCTTTGCCTCTCCGAGTATTGACATAAGTAATGAAGTGCTTGCAAAATTAGGATATTCAAATTAATTTCATACATTTGCAGCCTATATAAAGAATTATCATTCAAAATAAATAGTAAATATTATGCTTAAAAAAATCGCACTGCTCGTAGTTATGTTTGCCCTCCCCCTGGGAGCTATGGCGCAAACTAAATTCGCTCACATGAACTCTCAAGAAGTAATTGTCACCATGCCGGAATACACAAAAGCACAAGCCGACCTGGATGCTATGTCTAAAGAGTACCAAACAGAAATGCAACGTACCCAGGAAGAGTTCAATAAGAAATATCAGGAATTCTTGGCACAAGCCGACTCACTTCCGAAAAACATTGCAGAAAGACGTCAGAAAGAACTGCAGGACATGGCACAACGCCAAGAACAGTTCCAGCAGGAAGCATATCAGTCTATGCAAAAGGCACAGCAGGATGCCATGACTCCTATCTATAAAAAGCTGGACGAAGCTATCCAGGCTGTAGGTAAGGCTGAGGGTGTAGTATATATCTTCGACCTGGCCCGTACTCCGATACCTTATGTAGGTGCACAGAGTGTAGATGTAACTGCCAAAGTTAAAACGCAACTCGGCATTAAATAACACCGGTATCAAACAAACCGCATACCTCTAAACGAGGAATTCATCGAAAAGGTTAAGCCATCAACGGCTTAACCTTTTTTTATATCCCCTCTGCTCCTCTTATTTTGTACCAAGTTCTTCGGGTACTTCTTCGGAACCGCCATTCTTGCCAACGTCGTTCTCGGTTACGTAGCCGAAATGGCAGGCTGGGATTGGACGTTCATACTGCTGATAATGGCCTGCGCCCTATCCATTGTTTTCACATCATTCACATACAAAGAAGAAAAAGCTGCAAGAAAGTAACAATACAGTACTACAAAATAAGAAAATAAAAATGAAAGAATTGAATTCCACCCCAAGTAAAAGAGATAAGAAAACATTTCTTATTCATCAATTTCTATTTATAATTCTGTTAGCGACCAGTTACCCTACATCTGTTTTTTCACAAACTTATCGTAAAATAGCAGGTTGGTCGGATGAGGTCAACAATAGAATTGAAAGTTTTTTGAATACAACACTTACAATGAATAACCGTAAAGTAGCCGTATTCGATGGTGACGGAACAGTTATCGGACAGGTTCCCTATTATCTTGCAGATGAAGCCTTGTATCGTTATGCCGATAAAAACTACAAGGATAGAAACGATCCGCAAGCAAAAAGCAAAATTGCTATACTGAACCGTATGGTAAAAGACGGTAATAACGTAGGCAAAGCCTATGTAGAAGACCGCGTTCATTTTTTGGCAGGTATGACTCCTGCTGAAATCATGGATATGGGCTATGAATGCTACCTTGATTCATACCAAGGAAAATTCTATCCCGAAATGAAACAACTGATTGCTAATCTGAAAGAATACGGTTTTGAAGTATGGATACTTACTGCATCTCCGGAATTCCTCTATCAGAAATTCCTTGCTGAAGAGTTAGGGTTGCCCGATACACAAATTCTCGGAGTCAAATCCGTTGTAGCAAACGGAAGATTGACAGATGAGATAATTATGCCTATTCCACAAGATGACGGCAAAGCGAATGTAATTCCCACATTTATTAAGGCACGGCCGCTTATAGTCGGCGGGAATAGCCGTGGAGACATGGACATGCTGAACCAATCGTGCGGATTGAAAATTGTTGTAAATCCGGATGACACGACCATACGAGGGAAAGAAGATGGCCCGATGAACGGATACACAGTCAAGCAATATTGGGAAAAAGAGGGAGCGGTCATCGTGAAATGTAACGACGTTCCAAATCCTGAAATAAAATTTCATACAGAAAGTTGGAAAATCAGAACAAACAAATCAAATCCTCAATAAGAGGGACATTATTCACATTAAATCTATTACGACATGAAACAGAAAATCATCAGTGCGCTCTTTTTGAGCGGTACCATGCTGGTATCAAATTTCGCATTTGCAGAGTCAGTTCCGGAAACTGCAACGACAACAACAGTGACTGAATCAGTAGCCGCAGCTACCGAAGAGTCTGAACCTACAAAATGGGAAAAAGTTTTGGAAAAACTGCCTAAGCTCTCCGGCTATCTTCAAACCGGCTGGAACTACAACTCAGTAGGTGACGGTTCATCATCATTCCAAGCAAAACGTCTCCGTTTGATTATGGATGGAAATGTAGTTAAAAACGTGTCTTTCCGTTTACAAATTGAGGCTTTTAACGGCATTGCGGGTTCTACCAATGGAAATGGACAGAAGAACTTACAAGTAATGGATGCTTTTGTCACTGCTAAAATTTCAAAAGCATTCCAAGTACGTGTCGGCCAGTACTATCTGCCACTCGGTTATGAGAATTACGATCTCTCCCCTTCAACATTGGAAACTGTCGACTTCTCAAACATCTGCTATCGCATGGTTTGCCGCAATGCTATAGGTTATGACTTTGTAGATTATGGACGTGACCTTGGTATAATGGCATTCGGCGACTTGTTTACAGATGAAGCAAGAGGATTCAGCCGTTTAAGTTATAACCTGTCATTATCCAACGGACATCTGCCTATGAAAGACGATAACAATAAGTCTAAAGACATCGTAGCTGCTCTGACTTTCCGTCCTACAAAATTCTTCAATATAAAAGCTTCCTACAATTGGGGAGAATACAAAGGAACAGTCAATGATGAATCATTTAATTACCAACCTATGAATCGTGTCATCGTAGGTGCTTGGTACAACGACCCCAAAGGGCTCGACCTGCGTGCGGAATACGGACACATAGGAAGTAGCAAAGACGGACGCGACATAATCAAAGAAGATGGTTTCTACGCTTTGGCAGGCTGGCATGCAGGTAAGTTCCTGCCGGTAGTACGTTATGATTTCTATCGTGATAAGGTAAACGACAGCAGCCTGAACAATTATGACCGTATTCTTTTGGGGCTCACTTACAATCCTTGCAATCATGTGAAGATACAAGCTAACTATTGTCACTCTTTCTATACCGACAAAGCAAAAGAAATAAGCAACAACGGTAAGCGAGGCTCCGATCAAATTCAACTAATGGGCGTTTTCTATTTTTAAACATATAAAAATCATACTATCATGAAAAAGTTATTTGTTTTATTGGCACTCGTTATGGGTGCAATGTCTGTAAATGCACAGCATTTAGGCAGTGAATACCGTTTGAAGAAAGTGATTCCTGTAGCCGGACGCCAAGGAATTGCCGTAGACAAGGACTACTATTACGTATCGGATACTAAAGTCCTTTACAAGTACGATAAAGAAGGCAATATGTTGATGAAGAATGACCAGCCGTTTCAGCACCCGGAAATAGCCAATCACTTCGGTGATATTGACGTCTATAATGGTGAAATCTACTGCGGTGTAGAAAAATTCGAATATGGCCGCGGTTACAATATTGCAGTATCGGTATACGATGCTGAAACATTGAAATGGAAAAGAGACCTACCCTGGTGTCCTGAATCAGGTCAGGTAGAAGTTTCCGGTCTGGCAGTAGACCGTGACAAGAACATGGTATGGATGTCCGACTGGGTAGACAGCCGCTATGTATATTGCTACAGCCTTGAAACCGGCAAGTACTACACCAAAATGCAATGTCGTCCCACTCCTTATTGGTGTCAGGGTATCTTCATTGCCGACGGTAAAATGCTTTTCACATCAGATGACGGTGAATCACTTTATCAGATACCCGATAATATTTATATCGCTGACATCACCGAAGTACCCTATACTGGACTGAAAGAAGGAGTAGAACCTGTACGAGACACTCCTTTCAGCGTAAAACTGGACAAAAGCGGAAAAGTAGTGACACGCAAGGGTAGTATTGCAGCCGGTGCTAAAGCCGGAAAGGTTGAACTGTTCCGGGAAATGAGCGACTTCCGTCGTGCCGGTGAGATAGAAGGTCTCTCCATTGACCCTGTGAACGACGACCTCGTTGTATTGAACAACCGCGGCACTCAAATTATTTTGGGTATGTCTCAAGGTCCATTCACCGAAGAAGGCTATAAGGGAGAAATTCACGAACTCTACATCTACGAAAAGATTAAATAAATATCCTAAGGGCACGAATTATACTGAATGACTTACAAAATCAATTCTTCTGTTCGTAAAATCCCGTACAATCCGTGCCCTATCCTCACAATTTACACTATCTTTGCTGCACACTATACTCTTAGCGTCAGAAAGATTGTATGAAACAAAAACTACCTTCCACTCCCGGCCCTATCGGTGTATTCGATTCAGGATACGGCGGACTTACTATTTTAAGTAAAATACGGGAAGCCTTACCGGAATACGACTATATCTATTTGGGCGATAATGCCCGTGCCCCTTACGGAACGCGTTCTTTTGAAGTCGTCTACGAGTTTACATTGCAGGCAGTTACCAAACTGTTCGAGATGGGTTGCCACCTTGTAATCCTTGCCTGCAATACAGCATCCGCCAAAGCTCTGCGCAGCATACAGATAAACGACCTGCCGCACCTTGACCCGGCACGCCGTGTATTAGGCGTTATCCGCCCTACCGTGGAATGCATCGGCAATATAACCCGCAGCCGCCACGTCGGAGTCCTTGCTACAGGCGGAACCATCAAGTCCGAATCCTATCCGTTGGAGATACATAAACTGTTCCCCGACATCAAAGTCAGCGGAGAAGCCTGTCCGCTATGGGTGTCACTTGTAGAGAACAATGAAGCACAAGGCGACGGAACGGATTACTTCGTCCGCAAATACATAAATGAACTACTTGCCAAAGACCGGGAGATAGACACCGCCATCTTGGGTTGTACGCACTATCCGATACTGCTACCCAAAATCCGGAAATATATGCCGGAGAGTATCACGATAGTATCACAAGGCAAATTAGTGGCGGACAGTTTGAAAGACTATCTCCACCGCCATCCCGAAATAGACGCCCAATGTACCCGAAACGGCAAATGCAGTTACTACACCACCGAAGCGGAAGACAAATTCACCGAGTCCGCCTCTATCTTCCTGAATGAAGCGGTAACGGTGCAGCGCATCGAGCTATAGGCATAAATTGTCCGGCATTAAACATTAAATCGAAAAAACTTGTTATATTTGTAGGACAAGAACTCTAAATTCATACCGCTATGAAAGAAGAAGATAAAAGCAAGCTCGTCGAAGTATTCAACGGATCGCTTTGGGAAGCCGAACTTGTAAAAAGTTTGCTGGAAAACAATGGCATCGAATCAACCTTGAAAGACGGGATGGTAGTAAACATTGTCCTGCCCGAGACAGCAGTCGATGTAGCAGTACTCGTCAATGAAGCGAATTATGAAGCAGCCATGGAAGTGGTTCGCTCATACGAAAAGAAAGAAGACGGAGATTAAACCTTCCCGCATCGGGAAACACACAAATATGGAACAACAACTAACGAGAATTGCTGTCAAAATAGGCAGTAATGTATTGACACGCCGTGACGGCACATTGGACGTAACCCGCATGTCCGCCCTTGTAGACCAAGTGGCGGAGCTGCATAAAGCAGGCGTGGAAATCATTCTCGTTTCTTCCGGAGCCGTTGCTTCGGGAAGAAGCGAGATACACCCCGCCAAGAAGCTGGATAGCGTAGACCAGCGCCAACTGTTCTCAGCCGTGGGGCAAGCCAAACTCATCAACCGTTATTACGAACTATTCCGTGAACACGGCATCCCTGTGGGGCAGGTGCTCACCATGAAAGAGAACTTCGCTACCCGCCGCCACTATCTCAACCAGAAAAACTGCATGACCGTAATGCTGGAAAACGGAGTGATTCCCATTGTCAACGAGAACGATACCATTTCCGTCAGCGAACTGATGTTCACCGATAATGACGAGCTCTCCGGACTGATAGCTTCCATGATGGATGCGCAAGTCCTGATTATCCTCAGCAACATCGACGGCATCTACAACGGCTCGCCTACCGACCCTGCATCGGAAGTCATCCGTAAGATAGAGCACGGCAAAGACCTGTCCTCTTATATACAGACTTCCAAATCCAGTTTCGGACGCGGAGGCATGCTCACCAAAACCAATATTGCCCGTAAAGTGGCCGATGAAGGAATTACCGTTATCATCGCCAACGGCAAGCGCGACAATATCCTGGTAGACCTGCTGCATCAGGAACTCCCCGCCCTGTTCCCCGATGTTCAGTCCCCTACTCTCGGTTCTCAACCTTACACCCGCTTCATTCCCGCTCCCCAGCCTGTATCCAGCGTAAAGAAGTGGATAGCCCACAGTGAAGGGTTTGCCAAAGGCGAACTGCACATCGACGATTGTGCCACAAAAGTACTTGCATCCGACAAGGCAGTCAGCATCCTTCCCATAGGCATCACCGATGTGCGGGGTGAGTTCGAGAAGGACGACATTGTGCGCATCATAGACTTTGAAGGAAATCCGATAGGCGTAGGCAAAGCCAATTGCAGTTCGGAGCAGGCTCGCGAGGCTATGGGAAAGCACGGCAAGAAACCTGTGGTGCACTATGACTATCTTTATATAGAATAAGTCCGGTTAATACCGATTATAATCATTACATTTGCAGAAGTATCAATTAATAAATCACTGAAAATGGATTTAAACAAGACCTTTTCCGCCGTACAGTATGCCAGTCGTAAGCTATTGGCGCTGAACGACGAAAAGATTAACCAGATATTACTGGCCGTTGCAGATGCAGCCGAGAAAAGGACAGACTTTATCCTTGCCGAGAACCGGAAAGACCTGGACCGCATGGACATCTCTAATCCGAAGTACGACCGTTTGAAGCTGACGGCAGACCGCCTGAAGGGAATTGCAGACGACATCCGCAAGGTAGCCAAGCTACCCTCACCGGTAGGGCGCGTACAAAAGCAGGCAGTAATGCCCAACGGACTGAAGATAAAACGTGTAAGCGTTCCTTTCGGAGTAATCGGCATCATCTACGAAGCACGTCCCAACGTCAGTTTCGATGTATTCTCGCTCTGCCTAAAGAGCGGTAACGCCTGCATACTAAAAGGCGGAAGTGACGCAGACGCTTCCAACCGCGCCATTATCAGCGTGATACACGACGTTCTGAAACAGTTTGAAGTAGACCTGCACGTTGTGGAGCTGCTTCCTTCCGACCGTGAAGCCACCGCAGCATTACTGCATGCCAACGGTTATGTCGATTTGATTATCCCGCGCGGCAGCAGCAATCTCATTAACTTTGTCCGTCAGAATGCCACCATCCCGGTGATAGAAACCGGTGCAGGCATATGCCACACCTTCTTCGACCGTTACGGAGATGTAAAGAAAGGAGCCGCCATCGTCAACAACGCCAAGACGCGCCGCGTCAGCGTATGCAATGCTTTGGACTGCCTGCTCGTAGACGGCGACCGCATGAAAGACCTGCCCACCCTCTGTGCACCGCTACAGGAAAGCAATGTGATTATCTACGCAGATACGTTTGCATATGCCTCTTTGCAAGGCCACTATCCGGCGGAACTGCTGAAAGAAGCCACGGAAGAGGATTTCGGTACGGAATTTCTGGACTACAAACTGGCTGTGAAAGTCGTTGAAGGCATGGACAGCGCCATAGCACACATACAACAGTATGGTTCCAAACACAGCGAATGTATCGTAACCGAAGACAAAGGACATGCCGACTGGTTCTGCCGCGAAGTAGATGCCGCCTGCGTCTACGTCAACGCCCCGACTTCCTTTACAGACGGTGCACAGTTCGGACTGGGTGCGGAAATCGGCATCAGCACACAGAAGTTGCATGCCCGCGGTCCTATGGCTTTAGAGGAAATCACCACGTACAAGTGGATTATTGAAGGAGAAGGACAGATAAGAAAGTAAATTAACGCTTAATCGCTAATCACTAATCGCTAAAAAAATATGAAGAACTTTACTTGTGTGCAGGATATCGGCAATCTGAAAACTGCACTGGACGAAGCATTCGAAATCAAAAAAGACCGTTTCAAATATGTAGAGCTGGGACGTAATAAGACACTGATGATGATATTCTTCAACTCAAGTCTACGTACCCGTCTCAGCACTCAAAAAGCCGCTCTGAACCTGGGCATGAATGTCATTGTATTGGACATCAACCAGGGAGCATGGAAGCTGGAAACCGAACGCGGCGTCATCATGGATGGCGACAAGCCTGAACATCTGCTGGAAGCTATCCCCGTAATGGGTTGCTACTGCGACGTAATCGGTGTGCGTTCCTTCGCCCGCTTCGAAGACCGCGAATACGATTACAACGAAGTAATACTGAACCAGTTTATCAAATACTCCGGCCGGCCGGTATTCTCCATGGAAGCCGCCACGCGCCATCCGCTGCAAAGTTTTGCAGACCTCATTACTATTGAGGAATATAAGAAAACGGCACGTCCCAAAGTCGTCATGACATGGGCTCCGCATCCCCGTCCGTTGCCGCAGGCTGTTCCCAATTCCTTCGCGGAATGGATGAACGCCACGGATTATGACTTTGTCATTACCCACCCTGAAGGTTATGAGCTCGACCCGAAATTCGTAGGCAATGCCCGTGTGGAATACGACCAGATGAAAGCCTTTGAAGGTGCGGACTTCGTATATGCCAAGAACTGGGCTGCCTATACCGGCGACAACTACGGACAAATACTGAGCAAAGACCGCGACTGGACCGTGAGCGACCGCCAAATGGCAGTAACCAACAATGCCTATTTCATGCACTGTCTGCCGGTACGACGCAACATGATTGTAACGGACGACGTGATTGAAAGCCCGCAATCCATCGTAATACCGGAAGCTGCCAACCGAGAGATTTCTGCGACAGTCGTGTTGAAACGCCTGATAGAAGGGTTATAAATACCATTTTATCGTAATCTCCGTATCTCTTCATAGATAATACGCTTATATACGATACAAAACCTTAGTATGCCTTATGTTTTTTTCGTCCCGCAATTGCGGGACGAATAGTTTCCAGCTGCGGGCTGTCGGGCCCGCAATTGGCAACCGGGCAGCCCGCAACTACAAAACGAAGTTTTACTATAAGCATAACGACATTTTACATGTGCCCGAAGAATAAAACACAGCATACCGGCCAAGGATTTGCCAGCACTGTTCTTTATATTTGCCAGCACTCACGCAAGCTCCTTTCTGCAAAACGACAGCTCGGTCAGTGCTATGTGTCGGCAAGGGGGACAGAATCAGAATTAAAAGAAACTATTTCTCCGTTTCCTTTCCGGTCTCTTTCCACCCGATAAAGCCCTTGTCGAGCTCATAAACCTTATACCCTTTCCGGCTCAAAATAGCGGCGGCTTTCTTACTACGCTTTCCGCTGCGGCAATAAAGAGCTATCGGTTTATCTTTTTGAAGTGTAGAATCCGCAATGGCAGCAAACTGTTCGTCCAGCACATTGATATTGATACTGCCCGGAATATGCTCTTCCGAATATTCGGCAACCGTACGTACATCCAATCGCTGAATGTCGGAATCTGCTATCAATGTGGCAAACTCGTCCGCCGAGACGGATTCGAAATCCTCTCCTTTCTGCTGACATGAGAAGAGAGTGGAGAAGAACAGGCAAATGCCCGCAAAGAATACTTTCATAAGTCTACTTATTTTAGTCTGAATTAAAAATGTAATCAAAGTTATAACTTTTTCGTTTATTATGCCGCCCATACCGGGAAATATCTGCACCTACACCTCTGTACAACAAAAAAGAGGATGCTTTTCACTGCATCCCCTTTCTTGTTTTTACCTCATTACAGAGGCTCACTAACCATTATTATAAACAAATGCACACAATCAGAATTGGAACATCAGACGGGCCTGGAGTACGTGGAAGTTCTTGTCATATTGGAACTTGTCACGGTCAAGACGATTGTAAGTGTAGCTCAACATTACTTGGGCAAACTTGTTGAAAGAGTAGTTTACACCCAAAGTAGCGGAGTGCATGTTACCGCCACCGACACTTAATGATGTAGCCGGATAGTCTGCCAATATACCGTTGGGATAGTATTGGTCGCGTCCGGGAATATATTTCTCGCCTTCAACGAGGTCATTCAGACCGGTATAACTATAACGGGCAACCACTTCAAGTGCTCTTCCGTTCAAGCCTTTCAACAAAGCATCGGAATTGCTGTATTGATACGGATCACCGAAGATTTTGTAACCGGCTTCGATATAAGCTCCGTGGAAAGAGTTCTCACCAAGCGGATTACCTTTCTGCCATGCTTCGAGTGAACCCCAAGAGTCGATAGAACCCAGATTAGCTTCGAACAATGCCTGGTCGTCACGTTCTTTGGTAACATGTTTGTACATATATTCACCACGGGTAAAGAAGTTATCTGTCTTGTATAAGAATTCAGCACCTACATCAAATACATTCTTCGCCCACGGCAGTTTGGCAGACAGGAAGTCCTGAGTAGCATCTACGTAGGTTTCCAATGAAGAACCGAGATCCAGTTCTGTTTTCAGCACGTTGTTCTCCACCACACCCGTAGCGATATTGGCATAACGGAAAGCTGCTCCTACGTGGAATGTTCTGTCTTCGTTATTAATGGGACGCCATACCCAACGGCCGCCGAATGACATGCCCTGATATCCCGACGGCTGGTCGTTGTACTTGTTCTCGGCAAATACACCCTGATTGGCGAAGAAGTGGTTGTTGTAGAAAATATAACTCAAACCCAGCTCACGTGACGGTGAGAAAGCATTGGCTGCCGCCGAGCGGGAAATGAAGTGCAGGCTTCCGCGGCTGGTATTGTTTGCCATGGATGCCGGATTGTTGTAATAACCGGCTTTAAAGCGATGAGTACCTTTTACACCTTCCAGCGAGTATTGCAGGAAGATATTCTTCTGTGAGAACTTGCCTTTGGAAAAGTCGAAATCGGCATAGAAGTACCAGTCTTCATAGCTCATAGAGGTACGGATGCGCGCATCGGTAATAGCAGCTCCCGATTTCACCGGAGTGAAATCCGAATGATAGTATGCACCGTCCATCATAAAACGTGCGCCAATCGTAAAGTTCAGATTCTCCTTGGAGTTGCTTACATTAACAACCGGCTTATTATCAAAGTCCTGGGCTTGGGCAACCGATCCTGACAGTGACAATGCAGCCAATACCGGCATTAAAATATACTTTTTCATATAATATAATCTGTATTAGTGTTAATAAATTAATTAGTAACCAAGTCTCTTAAGTGTTTCAACAGCATCCGGCACTGTCTGAGGAGCCGGAGCCTTACGCAGACCGTTGTCAATTAAGTATTTCAAGCTCATTTCAGAACGGTTGGTAAACAGACCGTCGCCATAGATGCCATGCAGGAGCTCATCATATTGTACGGTATTTCCCCAGTTGTACTGACCGAAATATTTTCCCATTTGCGCATAAGAATCGAATGAGTACGGATGGTTGAGCATACCGGATTTCTTGATAAGATAGGCCTGCCACGGAGCATTCATTTCCGGATAGTCGTTGGGAGCGCCTGCGATGCAAGGACCGATGATATGAGCCTTATATTCCAAACCGAGATTAATGAAAGAAGCATAACCCTGAGGAGTATCGTGTTTCAGGTCGGTAGCACCGTTACCCTCCCACAACAGGAAGCACATAGGAATTTTGCCTTTGAATTCTTCTGCCGTACGGCGAAGGCTTTCGAGAGAGAATGTCTGGAGAATGACCTTACCGTTGGTATTACCGACATTTACTTTATTATTCTTATAGAACGGTTCGCCGTCGCAAGGTTTGGTAATGATGTTCCAACCAAGTTCGTCAAGTTTATTGTAAACGCGCTTTTCAAAGTCCGAAGGGTTCAGCCAAGACTCTTTGAATTCAATATAGACACCCGGACGGTGGCCTGTATCCTGCGGATCATCCACATATTCAAATTTATATGTCAGACAGTCGCGGGGTTTATCCGGATTCCAAGTACCGGTAACAGTGTATATGCGTTCACCGTTAACATCACGCTTCAGCATTTTTCCTTCGGCGTAACGGATTTGGTCTTCAAGAGCCGAGATATACTGGTGTTGTTCGGAAAACGCCTCACGAGCCTGCTCAATGCTTGTTTCGTTAAACCAACTGCCGGCATCGAGTGCAAGCAACTCCTCATACATGTAAGACATTGCATAGTAAGGGCGGAAACTTGCTTTATCCGCTTCTACAAGTTTTTCGGCTTCCGCCTCACTCATTCCATGACGCATATAGAACGCCTTACGGGTTGCCGGAACCAGTTCGCTATATACATTTTCAATATTAGTGGTACGCTTCAGGTTGTCATCGTGATTGGCAAGGATAACACCGTCCTTCGTACACTGAAGGTCGGATTCGAGGTAGTCCACACCCATTTCGCGTGCCCAGCGCCAGGCCGATTCCGTTTCTTCCGGAGCCCAGAAAGTAGAACCGCGGTGAGCCATTACGGCATAAGGGGGTACGTAGTCGCGCACTTTTGCCATTTCGGCAGAGATTGTGTTTACTTCAACACGTGTTGCATCGTTATTCACATCTGTAAAATCTTGATCTTCACAGGAAGTGAAAGCTACTAAGGCCATACCTAACAAGGTTGCACTTAATTTGATTGGATTCTTCGACATAGTTCAATTTTTAAGGTAAATACTGGTTTAATGTCATTCTATATTATCTTAAAAAGATTATTTTTTATTTCTTTCTGCAAGCAATGCCTTTTCGTCCTTATAGGTAAAAGACATCAGAATAATTGACAGGGCGCAAGCTATAAGCAGCAGTATGAACGTCCAGTCCCAGCCTGCCATTTCGGCTACGTAACCGAGAACGACGTTGGCAAGAATGGCGGTTCCGAAGAAGTACCCGAAGAACCCGGTAAGTCCGGCAGCCGTACCTGCGGCATTCTTGGGAGCAAGATCGAGCGCCTGAACACCGATCAGCATTACCGGTCCGTAGATAAAGAAACCGATAGCAATCAGAGACAAGGTTACGACTATATAGTTATCGGAGAACTGCCAATAAAGGAAGATGAACAAGGCAACGATAGCCATAAAGATGATAGTAGTCATTGCGCGTCCGCCTTTAAATACTTTGTCACTCAACCAGCCGCAAACCAATGTTCCGGGTATTGCAGCAAATTCATAGGCAAAGTATGCCCAGCCGGCTTGCTTGATATCATATCCCTGAGCTTCTTTCAGGAAAGTAGGAGCCCAGTCGAGACATCCGTAACGTACCATGTAGACAAAAGCATTGGCAATAGCAATGTACCAAAGCATCTTGTTGTTGAATACGTGTTTGAAGAAAATCTCCTTTGCGGTAAGCACTTCTTCCTGCTTCTCGCTATAGTTTTTAGGATAGTCGTTACGGTATTTCTCAATAGTGGGAAGCCCGCAAGACTGAGGGGTATCGCGAATCAGGCAATATGCCACCAACGCTACAAGAATAGCCACCGCTGCCGGGAATACATACGTACCGATGAGGAAGTAACGGGATGCGTCGGCACCATAGAACCAGGAACCGAACCATAACGCACCGTAAACTGCCATCGGGCCGACCAATGCACCGCCCACATTATGGGCACAGTTCCAGATGGACATCATCGTTCCGCGTTCGGTCACCGAAAACCAGTGGGTCATGACACGGCCGCAAGGAGGCCATCCCATACCGTTGAACCAACCTACCAGGAAGTTTAAAACAGCCATTACGATAATGGCCAGTGATTTCTGTTCCGGACCGAAGAACTGTACCGGCACAATCATAAACATCATGGACACGGCAGCCAAAACCAATCCTAACGGAAGAAATACACGTGCGTTACTGCGGTCGGACACGCTTCCCATCAGGAACTTGGACAAAGCATAAGCTACGGCATTCATAGAGAGAACGATACTCAGCTCGCCCTTTTCAAAACCAAACTGGGCAAGTTCCGGAATGGCCATCGAGAAGTTCTTACGCACGATATAAAAACCTGCGTAACCGATAAATATACCCAGGAAGACTTGCCAACGGTAACTCTTATACGCCGAATCAATCTTCTCTGCCGGTAATTCCTGCTTATGAGCAGGTGGTGCTAAAAAATTCCACATAGTACTACGATTTTAAGAATAATATTATTTATCACTGTTTAATTTACGGGTTGCTTCCAGGTCGAGCGCCTCTGCCAGTATCGAAATGGGATGCTTCACCTTTGCCGGAGTGGACATTTCAATCTGCCATTTGCAAGTTTCGCAATCGGTAGCGACAAAGTCGGCAGCCACTTCTTCTATCTGCCGAAACAGCGAAGCGCCGATTCCCTGCGATGTTTCATAATTCTCCTTTTTAAAGCCGTATGTACCCGCAATTCCGCAACATTGAGAATTGAGCACAGTAAGGTTTATATTGGGAATACTGCGCAACAAAGCGATGGAATAGTACGCCCAACCGAGCTTTTCCATGTGGCAAGGAGTATGATAGGCAATCTTCATCTTCACGTCATCACGGAATTTCAGTTTTACGTTTCCCTCTTCGAGCAGACGGAATATGAACCGGGTAGCCAGTTCTATGCTGTCGCGTACGTCCGCATTGTCAATGCCAAGCAGATGCGGGTATTCGTCGCGCATCGTGAAAATACAAGTCGATGAAGCTCCGATGACCGGACGCTTATCCTCAAAGATCGACTTACGGACTGAACGGAGATTTGCCTCAGCCTGCTTACGTGCCTGATTGATCAAGCCGTTGGAAATCAAAGCCACTCCGCAGCACTTCTCCTTTTCAAGCAAATGCACTCCATAGCCTATTGCATTAAGCACGCTTACCATATCTTTGCCCAACTGAGGGAAATTATAGTTGATGTAACAGCCGTGGAAAAAACTTACATGCTTCTTGTAATTATCCTGCGAAGCCATCGCATTCTTTTTGAACCAGCTCTCGAATGTCTGGGAAGAATACTTCGGGAACACACGATGATGGTCTATCTTCAGGACTCCGTCCATTACCATTTTCACCGGCTTCAGAGACAATGTGGTATTCACAATGGGAGCAAAGGCAGATGCCATGGTTCCTACGAAATCCGTATTTGCCAGCATAATATCGCGCAATGCCGGTTTCTTCTTGCTGTATTTGATACGCGCCAACTGGATAATGTCGCCAATCTTCACATTCGACGGGCAGGCCACTTCACAGCGTTTACAGTTCAGACAATATTTCAACGCCTCATCAAAGTATTCGCCTCTCTTCAAGCGAAGACGCTCCTCATCCGGACCGGCCTGCTTCGGACCGGGATACTCGGGATTCACCGGAATAACCGGACAATATACCGTACAGACCGTACACTTGATACATTGCTCAAAATTGTTTTCGCTTATATTATTCTGCTGCATATTCATGACGTCATCCTTTTATTAAGTTATCCGCTACAAACAATGCCGTAAGCATGGAAACACCGGCACCGCAACCTTCATGTATCGTATTAGAGCCGCTCAGTACCGAACCTGCTGCAAACAGGTTCTGCTGCACTTCACCCTTAATCTTTATCCGCAACTTGTCGTCGGTGGCCACACCGAACGTCATATAATTCTGCTTGTTGAAGAACGATTTGTCATACCAACTGTCGCGGCCCGCCGTAAAATCCACATCACTGCCAAAAACCGGTTCGATAACACTGTCCGGCCGCGCCACCAATCCATTGCTGAAATAGCTGCCGGAAGCAAGCACGAAGTTTTCCGCCATAAACGAGATATCTCCATGATTGACGGAATATACCGCCTGCACTCTATTGCCTTTGAAGTCGGCTTTCACTACCGTATCGCCCAGCATATAGACTCCGCCCAGCGCTTCAAAAGAACGGCGTAGCTGTTGCTGTGCACGGATGCCCGGCACAGAGGGCGGCATTGTCGGAATCAGCCATACCGGAATGTCCAACGCTTCTTTCAGCTTTCTTACCGGTGCGGCAGACGACAGTCCGAATACAGCCGGCAAAGCAACGCTGTCGAAGCCGGATACCCTTCCGGCCAACTCCCTGATTAAAGTCTCAAGCGTTTTGTCATTCTCCAAAACCCTGGCAATATTGGTGGAACGCATTTCCGTCGGACTAATCCGCAATCTTTCCAGTTCGGGAAGATTGATAGAAGATATACGGCATTCAGCACCGCACTTCTCAAAACTGTCGGCTACAAACTTCGTATTGAAGTCAAGAAATCCGGCTATATTGACCACCAGCACTTTCTTGCCTGTTATATCATGGGGCGATGAAAGTTGCGTGAAGTCGGAGAACGTCAGCCACGTCGGCTTCAACGTGCCCATCGGAGTTATACGCAAATGATTACGTTCCGCATCACCGTTCACTTCAATACCGCAATCAAGGAACAACTGTTTCGCCTCACGGACATAATATGCAAACTTACCGTCCAGCTTGGCGTAGGGGTGATTTGCGCCAACCCTGCCGGCAGCCGCAAGCGGATTATCCACCTTTGTCCCGTCGGCCAGTTCGTTGAGCAAATCGAATGAACCGGAAGAAAAATGCAACGCACTTTGCCCGGTGGAAATGATAGCACACTTCACGCCATTCTTCTGCAAACGGATGCCACACGTCAGACCGGCAAGCCCCCCACCTACTATTAAAGTATCAAATTTCATCTTTATTCATTTTATTCCATTCCACAAACTCCACCATATATCCACTGGGTATATTCGCTTTCGCGCAGCGCCTCGCCCCATGCCACAGGATACAATCCTTTCCAGCGTTCGTTCAGGAACGAAGCCAAATCCTCTTTCGCCTTTTGGGAGCAATTATGCGCCTCGCCCAGCAATCCTGCCGCACGACAGGCACAGAGTTCCCCCTGACACGTACCCATGCCGACACGTGTGCGGCGGCGCAAGTCTATCAGGTTGTGCACATCAAGTTCGTTCACGGCATAGTTCACTTCACCTACGGTCACATCCTCACATTCGCAAACCAGGCTGTTATCGTACTTGCTTTCCGATGCAATCCTGGCAGCCATTTCACCGTGACGGCCTACCGAAGAACGTTTAGGCTGTTCCGCCACCACCTGCTTGCCCCCCGAACGGTCCTCTTCCATGCGCGAACCGGGAAGGGGTTCGTTCATTGTAATGCAAGGCTTGTCGATGCCAAGCTTCTTGCAAGCCAGGTCTGTGGCCCACTCCGCCATCAGCCGGTATGTCATCAGCTTTCCGCCCGTGATAGTTACGAATCCCGGAACACCGTCGCGCACTTCGTGATCCAACAACACAATGCCGCGGCTGATGTTACGGCCGGAAGGGTCATTATCGGCAGCCACCAGCGGGCGAACGCCGGCGTATGCACGCAAAATACGGGTTGTAGCCAGAGCAGGAGCCAACTTCTCGCCCTCCGACAACAGCAAATCCACCTCTTCCGGTGTAACCCTCACATCATCCACCTCGTCAAAACCCACGCGGCTGGAAGTCGTTCCAATCAAGCAGATTGTATCTCCAGGAACAAGAATATCTGCATTGGCCGGTTTACGACAACGGTTAAGCACTACATTATTGATTCGATGCCCAAAAATCAATAACGAGCCTTTTGCCGGGAACATGTCCACCCTTATGCCTGCTTTTGCAGCAATGCCATGTCCCCAAATACCACCCGCGTTTATAGTCAGAGGTGCGTAATAATTATGTTCGGTTTTTGTTTTATGATTAAGTACCGTGACTCCTACAACTCTTCCCTGCTCTTGAATCAATGCGGTCACTTCGTGATACACCAGCACTTTCGCACCGTGAGCCTTGGCGTCGATGACATTTGCCAGCGTCAGCCTGAAAGGGTCTATCGAACCATCGGGCACTTTCACTGCACCTATTATCGCAGGATTCACCGAAGGTTCTATCAACCTGGCCTCTGCAGGGTCGATTACCTGTGCATCGATACCCGCTGCCCGGCACGATTCTACAAATAAGTTTTGATATGAAAGGTCGTCTTCCGGAAGAGAGATAAACAGACCTCCGTTTTCCTCTACGCAATGGCGTGCTATCTTCCGGAGAATCATATTCTCTTTAATACATTCGGCTGCCGATTCTCTATCGGTCACTGCATAACGGGCGCCGCTGTGAAGCAAACCGTGGTTTCGTCCGGTGGCGCCGGCAGCAAAATCAAAGCGTTCAACAAGCAAAACGCGCATTCCGCGCAAAGCGCAATCTCTTGCCGTACCTGCTCCGGTTGCGCCTCCGCCAACAATGATGACGTCAAATTCGTTAATCTCGCTATTAAGTATCATGTCTCTTATAATATTAGTTAACGCAGTTTGATTTTCAAGATTAGTATAACAGCACCGCTGCTTTCTTATCAAAACAAACAAGGTTTCATTTCGCAACAAATATAAAAGCTATTTTTATAACTACGAAACTTTTTCGCTGCTTTTTCACTGAATAACAGAAAAAAAATCTTCAGGCAAGAAGTTTAATACCTGTAAGCATAGATTATACTTACGTTTCAAAAGGGAATATTATCGGACAAACATTTTATCATTTCTTAGCATTCTGAGTTTCTTTATACTGTTTTTTTCAGCTATATTAGCGCATTGAATACTATTTAAAGCCTATTATGACAAAAGAAGAGAGACAATCTATCATACTGGAGTTGTTGATACAGCATAATTCTATTTTGGTAACAGATTTAGCCACACACCTCAATGTTTCGTCAGTTACGATACGTAAGGATTTAACAGACCTCGAAAGAGAAAAGAAACTGTACCGAAACCACGGAAAGGCTATTTTGATAGACCCTTACATCGACAACCGGAACGTCAGTGAGAAAGAAAAGCTGTATGTCGAAGAAAAGAGACTGATTGGAATGAAAGCCGCCAGCCTCATCACTCCCAAAGATTCCATATTGATAGCATCGGGAACAACCATGCACGCACTTGCCCGCAGCATCGTTCCGGCAGATGAACTGACCGTTATTACCGCTTCCATGGAAGTATCGAATATCCTGGCAAGCGAAAAGAACATCTATATTATTCAACTCGGCGGCATATTGCGGCACAGCAGTCTGTCCGTGGTAGGGAAATATGCAGAAAACATATTGGCAGACTTTTCGTGCAGCAAACTGTTTATCGGCGTAGACGGCATCGACCTCGACTTCGGCATCACCACTACCAATATGATGGAAGCGAGCCTCAACCGCGTAATGATGCAGACCGCCCAGAAAACGATAGTGCTTGCGGATTCCTCCAAGTTCGGACGGAGAGGCTTCAGCAAGATTGCCGATATGGAAGATGTAGACCACATCATTACCGACTCACGCATCCCGCCTTCCACCGCTTTACGCCTGGAAGAAATGGGCATTGAAGTGACAATTGCCGACAGTGTTCATCACAACAGCATCTGAATACAGACAAGAAAGTGTATCAAAGACCGGCATATAAATCCCGCCTCACTTTGATACACTTTCTTATCTATATATAATGTATAAAATCAGCCTTCCTCTACACGAAGTCCCGCTTCGTCCAAAACATAAGTCTTAAAACAGCCGGAATAAGTATAAATCCTAAACCGGACATCCACCCCCCGCACGCCTTCGGTCATATATTGCCTTAAAGGGACGGACAGATAAGCACGCTTGCCATAATCCTGCGCACTGCTGCTTACCTCGTGATACAAAGTCAGTCGCACCTTGACACATCCGCTGTTTTCATCCACAACAGCCTCATCCTCCACAAAATGGAAAAGATGCTTGCCCTGCTGTTTTACCTTTACTATAATATTCAGATAATCATACCCCCGCCAGATACTCTGTATCTCCGAAGGTTCTGTTTTCACGCCCTCCTCAAACTCCGCGGCAACCAGTGGCACGGGAGAAACCGTTTGCAGCAAAGCATACAGCTTTGCGCCCGCAACATCGCCGCCCCCGATTGCCAATGTCTCGTAATTGGCAACGATGCGAACGGCTGTGTCCGCACTTACACGCAGCCCCGATGCGCCTTCAACGATACGAAGCCGCTCACCTTCATCGGTCAGCACCGATTCCAGCCGTCCGTCCGTTCCGGAAAATGCAGTCAGGAAATCCTGCTTTACGGAAGGATAGCGGTAATCATCGTCTCCACACGATGCCAGCAGACACGACAGCAGGACGACAAGCAGACTACAGCAATGTTTTTTCATACTTACTTACCACGCAAACTGTTACAATTCCACTCCGGTGCACGGAAAAAGCATCATTTGGTTGCAGCCAGATAATTCGTCAACGGATTGGCATACATCAGCAGCAGCTTCTCACGCAGGAAGTCCACATCCTTATTGGGAAGGGTGATACGTTCCAACTGTCCGTCGATATAACTTATAAAACGCTTCTTATCCTCTGCGGTATAATGCTCTACGAAGCGTTCTTCCTTATACAGCAAATCGTGAGCCACGTAATTGGTGGCAAAAATACGGTAGTTGGCATGGATACGCTTGTCAATCAAAGCAGATATGGCTACGAACAGCTCCGGTTTCGGCAATGTCCGCTCCAGTTCACCCAAATCCTCATTGATACAGGATGCCATACGGAAACAGACGCGGCCCTTATATCCCAAAAGTCCGGTCTGCATGTTCAGCAGGTCATCATCCGTGGTTTTCTTATAGTCGGGTATGTCGCGTTTCAGTTGAAACTCCTGCGCTTTCAGATAGTCGCAGGGGTCGTATTCGTACGAAATGGAGAGCGGAACGATATTCAATTCCTGAAGATTGGTGATAATGTCTCCGTCACCCCCCATTGCCAGCATCTTCAGAACGCTGTCCTGCGTAACGTCATTGGAATCTTTTGCACGCCCTTCGCGCTGGGCAATCCAGATAGACTGTTTTTTCTCCGCAATGGTGTAGTGCATATAGCGGGACATCCGTATGGACGATTCCAGCATCTGGCGCATGGTCAGCGCGCGCTGCACGGTGAAACATTTGTTGATACGCACCAGTTTCTTGATCCAGGGGTAAATCAGCAGATTGTCACCGATAGCGATTTCCACGGTGTCCAATCCCTGCTCCACCAGGAGAACAGACAAAAAACCGGAGTCGAGAATAATGTCCCGATGATTGGAGACATAGGTATAGGCCGACTGTTTGTTCAGCACAGCCATGCTCTCCAATATCAGTCCGTCTGTAGTATCTTTGGCCAATTTATGCAAGATGCCGTAGCAAAGATTTTCCTGAAACTCCTGCTTGGTCTTGCTTGCACGCATCTTTTGCGCGATAGCTTCAAAAGGGACACCCGGCATAACGGCGCAAGCCACTTGTTGGAACGCCGGGTCAGCAATCAATCCCTCAAAAACCTGAGGTAATTCTTCGTCATGATAAGGGCGGATTTCTTCAAATTCCATGATATGCAATTTTAAATTTTAAACAATAAGTATTTGGTTTCAAGACTAACAAGCGGGCATCTGATAGCCGGTTGATACCTAATAGTTAATATCTAAAATTGGTTTTCTATTATATCTGTCATCACATCTTTAATATCCAGGTTCGCCGCGCGCACCTGCTGCGGGATAAAACTGGTGGCAGTCATACCCGGAGTGGTGTTCACTTCCAGCAGATTTATCTTTTCTCCTTCGGTAATGATATAGTCGACGCGGATAATTCCGGAAGCACCGAGAATGTCGTAAATGGCGGAAGTGAGTTTCTGTACGCGGTCGCGCAGTTCATCGGGGATGCGCGCCGGAGTTATCTCGTCCGACTCACCGTTATATTTGGCTTTATAGTCAAAATACTCGTTATGCGACACCACCTCCGTAATAGGAAATACCACCGACTTCTCTTTGATTTTGTAGCAGCCGCAGGTAATCTCCATACCGTCCATAAAAGCCTCTACCAAAACTTCTTTGGCTTCAGCAAAAGCCTTTGCAATGGCGGGTTGTATCTGTTCCTTCACATTCACCTTCGTCACACCGAAGCTGGAACCGCCCAGGCTGGGTTTGATAAAACAAGGCAAGCCTATCTTCCCGATTACATCTTCATCGGAAACCGACTGTCCCTGACGAAGCAGCAAGGAATCGGCAATGCGCACGCCGAACGCCTTCAGATACTGGTTGCAGGCAAACTTGTCATACGTCAGTGCGGCGGCAAGTACCCCGCAACAGGAATAAGGGATGTGAAGCATATCGAAATACCCTTGCAGGCGTCCGTCTTCTCCCGGAGTGCCGTGGATAGTGATATAGGCGAAGTCGAACACTACCTTCGCACCGTCCAGCCGGAAGCTGAAGTCGTTGCGGTCTACCAGAGTCTTCGTTCCGTCGGGGAGCTGCACGTGCCAGTCGGTCCCGCGCATCTCCACAATATATAATGTGTATCTCTCCTTGTCGATGAAGGAGTAGATTCCTTGTGCACTGCGTAAGGAGACCTCAAATTCGGAAGTGTCTCCTCCGCATACAATAGCGATTGTGCGTTTCATTCTAATTCTCTATTACTAATATAGCCTCTCCACTTATCGAGCAGCCGGTTCATGTCGTCCGGCAGCTCCGAGGTAAAGTACATTTCTTCTCCGGTAACGGGATGTACAAACCCCAGCGTCATAGCGTGCAACGCCTGCCGCGGACAAATATCGAAGCAATTGTTTACAAACTGTTTGTATTTGGCAAAATGAGTTCCTTTCAGAATCTCATGACCGCCGTAGCGTTCATCGTTAAAGAGAATATGCCCGATGTGTTTCATGTGTACACGGATCTGGTGGGTACGGCCCGTTTCGAGCACACACTCCACAAGTGTCACATACCCCAGGCGCTCCAGCACACGGTAGTGGGTAACGGCATGCTTGCCCTGGTCGTCCGGAAGGACGGTCATCTGCATACGGTCTTTGGGATTACGGCCTACGTTACCGACGATTGTGCCTTCGTCCTGTTCCACATTTCCCCAGACAAGGGCGCGGTAACGGCGTTTGGTGGTCTTGTTGAAAAACTGAAGACCGAGATTGGTCTTGGCATCCGGTGTCTTGGCAATTACCAGCAGGCCGGATGTATCTTTGTCGATACGATGCACAAGCCCCACATGAGGGTCATTGGCATCATAATCGGGAATATCTTTCATGTGCCAGGCAATGGCATTGACAAGCGTGCCGCGGTAGTTCCCATGTCCGGGGTGCACCACCAGCCCTGCCGGTTTGTTGACTACCATCAGGTACTTGTCCTCATACACTATATCCAGGGGAATATCTTCGGGAATAACCTCGTTCTCATAGCGGGGACGGTCCATCATCACCGTTATCACATCCAGAGGCTTCACCTTGTAACTGCTCTTCACCGGTTTGCCGTTCGCCATCACAAATCCGGCATCGGCAGCTTTCTGTATACGGTTGCGCGAGGCATTGGTCAGGCGGTCGAACAGATACTTGTCCACACGCACCATCTCCTGCCCCTTGTCCACTACTACGCGGAAGTGCTCGTAAAGCTGCGACTCGTCACCTACAGGTTCTATATCGTCCAGTACATCATTCTCTATGTCGTCCGGTAACTCTTCGATCATCGTTTGTCCTTTTTACGGATTAAAGACACTTTCACTCTCGCACACCTTTAACATCAAAACCAGGATTCGTCGGCAGCAGAACCTTCGGAAACGGCTTCGTCCGGGTTCCCCATGCTTTCGTCCGCAGACAAAGAATCGCCTTCCAGCACTTCCCTGTTGCCATCGCCTACCATTAAAGTCAGCGTTGCACCCATAGGCACTTTATCGCCGATAGCGAGCATACGCTCACGGTACTTCACGCCGTACACCCAATCCTTTTCGCCGGGCACATATTGGATGTCGTTCAACTTGAAGCCCGAAGCCAGGATACGCGCCTCCGCCTGACGCAGGGAACTGTTGTCCGCCACATCGGGAACGACTTGCAAAGGTATATTGATAGCATTGATTGTCAGATAAATGATACGTCCCTCCTTCACCTTCTGCCCGGCAGCCGGATTATAGTCCAGGATGCAGCCGGCAGGTTTATCCTTGACATACGTGGAGTCGGAAACGATACAAGCCAGTCCCCGGCTGTCAAACACCGCTCCGGCTTCCGCCACCGTCATGCCTTTCACATCGGGCACTACCACAGCCTCGCCGTGATGGGTATATATATCGATTCCTTTTAATGTTCCGAACATCAACAACACTACCACGGCAATCATTGCCAGGATGTTTATCCAGAAGTATTTGTTCTGCCGGAAAGAAAAAAATTCCTTTATAGTCATAATCACTACAATTTGATGCAAAGATAATGCAATTTAGGCGCATTGCAATGATGTTTTCTTGAAAGTTTCACAAAAGAAAAGCCACAAAACACTGTTACCAGTCCTTTGCGGCTCTCTTATCTCTATTAAAAGGAATGATTATGCCTTCACTCCGTTGTATTCGTCAGAAACAGTCAGTTTCTTTCTGCCTTTGGCACGACGTGCGGCTAATACTCTACGACCATTAGCTGTAGCCATTCTCTCACGGAATCCGTGTTTGTTTTTTCTCTTTCTGTTAGAAGGTTGAAATGTTCTTTTCATTACTGTATCTTGTTTTATGTTATTATTCTACGTAATCGGGCTGCAAAAATAGAGACTTTTTCTAAAATAACCAAGAGATAACTCTTTTTATCTCAAAACTTTTTGTGTTTTTTACCGATTTCCATTACTTTTGCACTCGCAAATTGAGCGAAACATCTTAATAAATAACAATAATAAAGACTATAAAGTATGATTAATGCCCAAGACATTAAAATCGGAACTTGCATCCGCATGGACGGCAAGCTTTATTTCTGCATCGACTTCCTGCATGTGAAGCCGGGAAAAGGTAATACTTTCATGCGTACCAAGCTGAAAGATGTAGTCAACGGCTATGTGCTGGAACGCCGCTTCAACATCGGTGAAAAGCTGGAAGACGTACGCGTAGAACGCCGTCCGCACCAATATCTCTATCACGACGGTGACAACTACCAGTTTATGAACCAGGAAACTTTCGACCAGATTCCCATCGCCCACGACCTGATTAACGGTGTGGACTTCCTGCTCGAAGGAATGGTTGTAGACGTTGTGTCCGATGCTTCTACCGAAACCGTGCTGTATGCTGACGTACCCGTGAAGGTTCAGATGAAGATTACTTACACCGAACCGGGTCTGAAAGGCGATACGGCTACCAACACGCTGAAACCTGCAACCGTAGAATCCGGCGCAACCGTACGTGTACCGTTGTTCATCAACGAAGGCGAGACTATCGAAATTGACACTCGCGACGGTTCTTACGTAAGCCGCGTAAAAGCATAAGGGAAATCATTTCCTCTAAGGATATTAGAAGCCGTCTGAATGAACGCTCATTCAGACGGCTTTTTCTTGCTACAAAGTTCATACACAGCCACTCTAATATGCCAAAGGCGTAGGCATCGTCAAGAAAAAAAGAGATAAATGACTGCATGGAGCTGCAAGTTTCAAAAAGGAAGACCAGTAGTTTATCCTAATTAAACCAAGAGTTTACCCTAATGAAACTAAAAGTTTCACGAGGATAAACTCTTGGTTTAACCGCATAAAACAATTAGTTTTTCCCCGTAACACCAAAAACCTTGCACTGAGAGCCTAGAGATTAATCACCCTATCGAATATAAATAGAAATACGCATACGGCACAGTTCATTCTCAAGGCCATGCGGAGCATGACAGATGATTTTCACTTTCAAACTTTGTAGAAAGAGAATGAACCGAAAATAACAATCCGAATGCACGGCAAAATAACCGTCTATCACCAAATAAAAACGTATCTTTGCAACATCAACTCCCGTAACCCGATAAAAAGAGACAGAGACATGCGATATTCCGTTATCATTCCCGTATACAACCGCCCCGACGAAGCGGACGAGCTTTTGCAAAGCCTCACGCGACAGAGCTTCAAGGATTTCGAAGTCATTATCGTAGAGGACGGTTCTTCGGTTCCCTGCAAGGACGTTGCAGAACGTTATCAGAACATTCTGGACATCCATTACTACGCCAAGCCCAACTCCGGTCCCGGACAAACGCGCAATTACGGCGCCGAACGCAGCCGGGGAGAATACCTGATTATACTGGATTCCGACTGCATCCTTCCCGAAGGCTATTTTGCAGCAGTGGAAGAGGAACTGCAAAAAGCCCCTGCCGATGCATTCGGCGGACCGGACCGTGCGCACGTCTCCTTTACCGATATACAGAAAGCCATCAACTACTCCATGACTTCGTTCTTCACCACCGGCGGCATTCGCGGCGGAAAAAAGAAAATGGACAAATTCTATCCGCGGAGTTTCAATATGGGAGTGCGTCGCGAGGTTTATGAAACGCTCGGCGGCTTCTCCCGGATGCGTTTCGGAGAGGACATCGACTTCAGTATCCGCATCTTCAAGGGCGGGTACGCATGCAGGCTTTTTCCTGGAGCATGGGTGTATCATAAGCGGCGGACGGACTTGAAGAAATTCTTCAAGCAAGTGCACAACTCCGGCATCGCCCGCATCAACCTCTACAAAAAACATCCCGAATCCCTGAAGACGGTGCATCTGCTGCCGGCAGCATTTACACTGGGCGTAGCCGTGCTGTTGGCGGGAGCGCCTTTCTGCCTGTACAGCCTGCTGCCGATTGCGTTGTACGCACTGCTTGTATGCACGGACTCCACGCTACGGAACAAGAGCCTGCGCATCGGTGTCTATTCCATTGCCGCCGCCTTCATCCAGCTCATCGGATACGGAACCGGTTTCTGGCGTGCCTGGTGGAACCGTTGCATATGTGGCAAGGATGAGTTTGAGGCATTCAAGAAGAATTTCTATAAATAACAGGCTATAAGTGCCGGCAACCGGTAATGAAAAAAAGATGAAAAAACTGACAATCAACCGGTGGGCGGCAGAAGACCGGCCACGGGAAAAAATGATGCTGAAAGGAGCGGAAGCCCTCAGCGACGCCGAATTGCTGGCAATCCTTATCGGCTCGGGAAACACTGAAGAAAGTGCCGTGGCACTGATGCAACGGACACTTGCCTGCTGCAACAACGACCTGAACCGGCTGGGCAAATGGGAAGTCCACGATTTCTCCCGCTTCAAAGGCATCGGGCCAGCCAAGAGCGTCACCATCATGGCAGCCCTCGAACTGGGCAAACGCAGAAACCGGCAAGAGCGTTCGGAACGGGTCGCTATACACTCGTCCGATGACATCTACGGAATCTTTCATCCGCTCCTGTGCGACCTCACCGTAGAGGAGTTCTGGGTACTCCTGCTCAACCAGGCATCCCGCGTCATAGACAAAGTACGCATCAGCCGGGGCGGCATCGACCAAACCAGCGCCGACGTAAGGAGCATCCTACGCGAAGCCCTGCTGCAACGCGCCACACAGATTGCCCTGATACACAACCACCCCTCCGGAAATCCGCAGCCCAGCACTAACGACCGCCAACTGACACAGCTCATACTGAAAGGCGCACAGACCATGAACATCCGCCTCATCGACCACGTTATAGTCACAGACGGCAGATATTACAGTTTTACCGACGAAGGAGTGCTGTAATGTAGCCTGCACATTCTTTGTAGTTTCAATTAAAATCTTTAGATTTGCTTCGCTAAACCAACAAACCGTACGAATATGACCAAATTTGAAATAGAAGAGAAAATCGTAGCCATGCTGAAAACCGTATTCGACCCGGAGATTCCGGTAAACGTGTACGACCTGGGACTCATCTACAAGATAGATGTTGCCGACAGCGGCGAGGCGACTATCGACATGACCCTGACAGCTCCCAACTGCCCCGCCGCCGACTTCATCATGGAAGATGTCCGCCAGAAGATAGAATCGATAGACGGCGTGACCTCCGCCACCATCAACCTGGTGTTTGAGCCCGAATGGGACAAGGACATGATGAGCGAAGAGGCCAAGCTGGAACTGGGCTTTCTCTAACTGACAACGTAACAAAGCATATATGAAGAACGTATATTTCCTTTCAGACGCACACTTGGGTTCGCGGGCCATCGAGCACGGACGTACACAGGAACGACGGTTGGTGAACTTTCTCGACAGTATCAAACACAAAGCAGCCGCTGTATATCTGCTGGGCGACATGTTCGACTTCTGGTACGAGTTCCGCACGGTTGTGCCCAAAGGCTACACCCGCTTTCTCGGCAAGCTGTCCGAACTGACGGATATGGGCGTGGAAGTGCACTTCTTCACCGGCAACCATGACATCTGGTGCGGGGATTACCTTACGCGGGAGTGCGGGGTAGTCATTCACCGCGAACCCCTCACCACGGAAATCTACGGAAAAGAGTTTTACCTTGCCCACGGCGACGGATTGGGCGACCCGGACAAAAAATTCAAACTGCTGCGTACCATGTTTCACAGCCGTACCCTCCAAACGCTGTTCTCCACCCTCCACCCCCGCTGGAGCGTAGAGTTCGGACTGAGGTGGGCAAAGCACAGCCGCCTGAAAAGAATAGACGGGAAAGAGCCCGACTACATGGGCGAAAACAACGAGCATCTTGTACTGTATACCAAAGAGTATCTGAAGAACCATCCGAATATAAACTTCTTCATCTACGGCCATCGGCACATCGAACTGGATTTGATGTTGAGTGCCACCGCCCGCGTCCTTATCCTCGGCGACTGGATAAACTATTTCTCCTATGCCGTATTCGACGGCGAGAACCTGTTTCTGGAAGAGTTTATCGAAGGGGAAACCAAATTGTAAACCACTTGCCCCGCCTTTCAAGAATCGTTTATTCTTATAAACGATTACGAAAAAGAACGAAAACCCGGAACTTTTTGTCCGGTTGCTTGTAGTATCGTCATAACCATTAAAAACAAAAGCGTTATGGATGATATGATTTACAGAAACGATTCCATTGCCGAAGAGAACATCGACCCCAACGGCCGCCCGGCAGAGAATAAATTTGAAGAATGGAGCGAAGAGGTTTCAGAACGTACAGACCCCGGCTGCAAAGACAAGAAAGTGAAATCCGCCAAAAAGCGGAAAAAACTTATCAGGGAAATGGATGAAGTAATCAAAGAAGATTTGAAATAACCAGTCACCTCAGGCGATACAGAGCCTTTTCAACCCAAACTTGAAAGGGCGTCAATCCGTACCGCCTGAGGTGACCGACTTTAAAGGAGATTATTTATACCCCGCCGCTTTCGCAATGCGTTTCGGAATTTCCGTATTATCCATCTTGCCGACAAACAAATCGGAACCCGCACCTATTGCAAAGACAGGTACATATCCGGCCGTATGGCCCGAACCGGTCCATCCTACCATTGCTATCTGGCTCATCACTTTCCGGGCAGCAGCAGCCAAAGGTTCGGTCTTAGCGTACAGGCTCTCTTCAAAGACAACCTTATTCTTCACAAAAGACGTCTCGTATTCATCACGGAGCATCTTTTCCTGCTCCCAAGTCAAAGGCAACTCTTCCCAAAATCCCATCTTATCGGCAAGCAGCGCCTTCACTTCCTCCCAGGAAGCCTTGTCGGAATCTTTCCGCAAATCGGTAATTGCCTTGGAAAGAAGGTCTTGCGACTGTTCCTGATTCGTCAATGCTTTCAGGCGCAACTCATATCTTCCGATACCCAGGCTCATGCCACCGGTTTCGTGGTCGGCAGTCACAACAATCAAAGTCTCTTTCGGGTGCTTCTTGTAGAACTCATAAGCCACTTTTACCGCATTATCCAAATCGATGACTTCCTCAAAAACGGTGGCAGGGTCATTGCCGTGGCAAGCCCAGTCTATCTTACCTCCTTCCACCATAAGGAAGAATCCTTTATTGTTTCCCTTTGTCAGGAACGAAATAGCACTTTCGGTAATCTCCGGCAAGGTAAGGTCACCTTCCTTGCGGTCGATGGCATAAGGCAGGCAGGAAGGTACGGCACCCTCTTTCTGAATAAGCACCATTTTCCCTGCATCCGCAGCCTTTGCTTTGTATTCGTCCAATCCCCTGGCAATGGTATATCCCGCTTCCTCTATAATGGGGAAGATACTCGGCGCATCTTTCTTATCGGCTGTCGTAGCGGGTTTCAGGAAACCGCCGCCTGCGTAAAAGTCGAAACCGGCCTTCGGCAGGTCAAGAGCAATTTCGTAATACATGCTACGGTTGGGCTGGTGGGCATAGAATGCCGCCGGGGTAGCGTGGTCTACACTGACACTGGTGGTGACACCGACTTTCCTGCCTGCTTTCTTGGCTTTCTCGGCAACTGTCTGCAAGGCGTTTTTATCATCGTCCATACCAATAGCCCCATTGTATGTCTTTGCACCGGTGGCAAGCGCCGTACCGGCTGCTGAAGAATCGGTCACGGAATTAGTGGCGGAGAAAGTTGTAGCCACAGTACCTGCCGGAAATGTGGTAAACAAAAGCGGCTTCACGCCGATACGTCCCTCCTGCTCGGCAAGGTACATCTCCGTACCGTTCACCTGATTCACTCCCATTCCATCGCCGATGAAATAGAATACATACTTTGCCCGCTGTGCATACGATGTGCCTGCCAGCAGTACAAAGAACAACACATAAATCAATCGTTTCATAAACTTGTTCTATTTAAATTATCTGTCATACTGATATTTCCCTTTACCGGGAAACAAAGATAGATATTTTAAATCATTCATATATAACGATATTATTAAAAAGAAAGTGCCGGATACAGTATTAACTGTTTCCGACACTTTTATCAGGACTGTTATTACAAACCTGTTATTTATTCAAGATAGCCATTGTATCCGAAGCAATCATCAGCTCTTCATCGGTCGGGATAACCACTACCTTCACCTTGGAATCGTCTGTAGAGATTACAGCCTCTTCACCACGGACCTTGTTCTTTTCCAGGTCGACCTTGACACCCATGAATTCAAGACCTTCGCATACTTCACTACGGCAGTTGCACTGGTTCTCGCCGACACCGCCCGTAAACACGATGATGTCCACACCGCCCAAAGCGGCAGCATAAGCGCCTACATACTTCTTGATGCGGTAGAAGTACATCTTTTCTGCCAGAATAGCTCTCGGGTTACCGGCAGCCACGGCATTCTCCAAATCGCGCATATCGCTCGACTCACCGAAGATACCCATTACACCGCTCTTCTTGTTCAGAAGATTGGATACTCCGTTTGCATCCAGCCCTTCTTTCTCCATGATGAAAGTTACGGCTCCCGCATCGATGTCGCCGCTGCGGGTACCCATCATCAGACCTTCCAGCGGAGTCAGACCCATGCTGGTGTCGATACACTTGCCGTCTTTAATGGCAGAGATGGAACCACCATTACCGATGTGGCAGGTAATGATTCTCTTTCCTTCCGGCTGTACGCCCAGAAATTCGCACACACGCTTTGATACATAACGGTGAGAAGTTCCGTGGAAGCCATAACGGCGAACCCCGTATTTCTTATACAGTTCGTAAGGAACGGCATACAGATAGGCATAATCGGGCATCGTCTGATGGAAAGCGGTATCAAACACACCAATCTGCGGCACATCGGGCAGAATGGCGGAAATAGCGTTTACACCCTTCAAGTTGGCAGGATTATGAAGCGGAGCCAAATCATTGCAGGCAATAAAGGCGTCCAGCACCTCCTGAGTCAGCAAAACGGATTCGCTGAACTTCTCGCCGCCGTGCACCATACGGTGACCTACCGCATTGATTTCGTCCAAAGACTTGATTGCACCGTATTCAGGGCTGATCAATGTATTGAGGATGAACTCCACACCCACAGTATGCTCCGGTATGTCTTTTTCCAGAATTTTCTTCCCGCCATCAGGCAAGGTCAGTTTCAGGAAAGAGCCTTTCAAACCGATTTTTTCAATGCCACCTTGAGCGATAACCTCTTTATGGTCCATATCAAACAACTTGTATTTGATGGACGAGCTACCGCAGTTCAATACTAAAACTTTCATGATACTAATGTTAAATTATAAATTATGAATTTCGAATTATGAACCGCGAACCATGAACCATGAACAGGAAGAAATCCCCAATCATAATTCATAATTCAAAATCCATAATTATTTATTGTGTTTAGCTGCAATAGCCTGATTTGCCGTAATGGCAATCATACGATATACATCTTCGATGGAGCAACCGCGTGACAAATCGTTCACCGGACGTGCGATACCTTGCAGAATCGGACCTACCGCATCGGCATGTCCCAAACGCTGTACCAGTTTGTAGGAGATATTGCCTACTTCAAGGCTCGGAACAACCAGCACATTTGCATTACCTGCAATGGCAGAACCCGGAGCTTTGCTGGCACCGACTTCAGGAACCAATGCTGCATCAGCCTGCAGTTCACCGTCGATAGCAATATCAGGAGCCATTTCTTTAGCAATCTTCAAGGCTTCTACCACTTTGTCTACCACTTCGTGTTTTGCAGAACCTTTTGTAGAGAAACTCAACAGCGCCACTTTCGGATCAATACCTGCGACAGCCTGAGCCGTACGTGCAGTACAAACAGCGATTTGCGCCAATTGAGAAGCATCGGGAACCGGAGTAACGGCAACGTCACCCATTACCAGAATACCATTCTTACCATATTCGGGAGCATGCGTCAGCAACAACATTGCACCGGAAACGCAGGTAATGCCCGGAGCAGTCTTGATAATCTGCAAAGCCGGACGAAGCACATCACCGGTAGTATTGCGTGCACCTGCCAACTGGCCGTCGGCATCGCCATTCTTGATAATCAGACAGCCCAAATAAAGCGGATTGGTTACCAGTTTACGGGCTTCTTCAATAGTCATGCCTTTTTTCTTACGCAACTCGAACAGCAGTTGTGCATACTCTTCCTGCTTGGGATTGTTTTCCGGGTCGATAATGGTTGCCTTGGAAATGTTACCAAGTCCCCACTCCGTTGCACAAGCGTTGATTTCAGCAGGATTGCCCAAAAGAATCAGGTCTGCAATACCATCTGTCAGAATTTGATTGGCAGCTTTCAAAGTGCGTTCTTCCGTACCTTCAGGAAGAACAATGCGTTGACGATCGGCTTTCGCACGCTCTAAAATTTCATTAATTAATCTTTGCATGATATTTTAATTGTGTATAAGAATCAGTAGTTCGTGTTATTCACGCAGCAAAAGTACACAATTTTGCAATATACACATTGCAATTTCGGGGCTTTTTCCACACCAAATGAGAATTATTATAATATTTAACACTAACAGTGGATTTACGAGACGGTTCCTCACTTCAAATAGCTAACTTTGCAACGTTTTCAATATTTTCAATAGGTTAGGTATTATTTAATAATCAGGTATTATGATCCGTCAATGCGCCATCCTTTTCGGATGTCTGGCTTTGGGTGAATTGATTGTATTCTTAACGGGTATCAAACTTCCGTCCAGCATCATCGGTATGCTGCTGCTCACCCTTTTCTTAAAATTGGGTTGGATAAAACTGCACTGGGTGCAGGGAATGTCCGACTTCTTGGTTGCTAATCTGGGATTCTTCTTTATCCCGCCCGGCGTAGCCCTTATGCTCTATTTCGACATTATCGCCGCCGAATTCTGGCCTATCGCCATCGCTTCATTAGTCAGCACCCTGCTGGTACTCGTGGTTACCGGATGGGTTCACCAATTAACACGTAAAATCAAATGAACTTTTTAGAAAACGAATTCTTCCTGCTGGCTATTACTTTCGGGATATTCTTCTTAGCCAAACTTCTTCAAAAGAAGACAGGAATCATGCTGCTGAATCCCATCTTACTGACTATTGCCCTGCTTATCATTTTCCTGAAGATGACAAATATCAGTTATGATACTTACAACAAAGGCGGGCATCTGATTGAATTCTGGTTAAAACCTGCCGTCGTTGCGTTGGGGGTTCCTTTGTATCTGCAATTGGAGACTATCAAGAAACAATTGCTGCCTATCCTGCTTTCACAATTGGCAGGATGTATTGTAGGGGTTATTTCCGTAGTCCTGATAGCAAAACTGATGGGAGCCTCCGACGAGATTATCTACTCGCTGGCTCCAAAATCCGTTACTACCCCGATAGCCATGGAAGTTACGAAATCAATAGGCGGCATTCCCGCGCTGACTGCCGCCGTAGTGGTTTGCGTAGGCCTGTTGGGAGGAATCCTCGGTTTCAAGACAATGAAACTCACCCATATCGGAAGCCCCATGGCTCAAGGGCTTTCCTTAGGGGCAGCAGCCCATGCTGTCGGCACATCCACAGCAATGGACATCAGCAGCAAATACGGTGCGTTTGCCAGCCTCGGCCTGACGCTTAACGGAATATTTACAGCCTTGCTAACCCCTACTATTTTACGATTATTAGGGTTACTCTAACAAAATCTTCTTATCTTTGTTATTATATTCTTATAACCAATAGAAATTATTTATGATTCCATTTAAAGATATCGAACTACAAGATAAAGAGCTGATTACTTCCTTTACTTTAAACAGTCCGCGACGCAACTGCGACCTTTCATTCTCCAACCTATGCAGTTGGCGTTTCTTATACAACACCAAGTTTGCCATTATGGACGGTTTCCTATTATTGAAATTCTGGGCAGACGGAGAGCTTGTATATATGATGCCTATCGGCAACGGCGATTTAAATAAGGTACTGGATGCGCTGATAGAAGATGCCAACCGGGAAGGAGAGCCTTTTTGCTTGTTGGGTATCTGCGCCGAAATGTGCTCCGAACTGGAAACCTTTATGCCCGGCAGATTTCAGTTTACAGCAGACAGGGATTACGCCGACTACGTATATCTGCGCTCCGACCTCGCCACCTTATCCGGCAAAAAGTTTCAGGCAAAGCGGAATCATATCAACAAATTCAAAAAGACTTATAACTACGAATACACTCCGATTACAGCCGACCGTATCCGGGAGTGCCTCGATTTGGAAGCGGAATGGTGCAAAGTCAACAACTGCGACCAGCATGAAGGTACCGGCAACGAACGCCGTGCATTGATATACGCCCTGCACAATTTCGATGCGTTAGGGCTTACGGGCGGTATTCTCCATGTAGAGGGCAAGATTGCGGCTTTTACTTTCGGCATGCCTATCAACCAAGACACATTCGGAGTACATGTAGAGAAGGCCGATACCTGTATAGACGGCGCTTATGCCATGATTAATTACGAATTTGCCAACCATATCCCGGAACAATATATCTACATCAACCGGGAAGAGGACTTAGGTATTGAAGGGTTGCGGAAAGCAAAACTTTCCTATCAGCCTGCCATTATTCTGGAGAAATACGTCGCCTGTTTAAAAGAACAGCCGGTAGAGGCCATCAAGTGGTAAAAAAGGTAAAGTTGACAGGACTATAAAACAGGGTGCACAATTATGATAAGGGAGGAAGCAATGCGGGAAAAGATAAAGAGTTTATGGAAACTATGCTTTAACGACAGCGATGAATTTACAGATATGTATTTCCGCTTGCGTTACAGCAATGAAGTCAACATCGCCATTCAAAGCGGTGAAGAGGTGATTGCCGCCCTGCAAATACTACCCTATCCCATGACTTTCGGAAAGAGCGAAATCAAGACAGGATATGTGTCGGGGGCCTGTACACATCCCGATTATCGCAACCGCGGGGCTATGCGCGAACTGTTATCGCAAGCCTTTACCCGTATGCTACACAATGGCATGTCCATTTCCACGCTGATTCCGGCAGAACCCTGGTTGTTCGGGTATTATGCCGGTATGGGCTACATGCCGGTATTTAAATACTCCTCAACAACCTTCACGGCTTCAGAGGTTACCATCGCTGACGAAACGGCTGTTCTGAACAAAATAAATGATTATCAGGAAGAATCATATCGCTATTTAAACCGGAAACTGCGGGAACGCCCCTATTGTATCCAGCATACGGAAACGGACTTCCGGGTAATCCTTGCCGATTTACAGTTGGGGGAAGGCTGCGTCTATACATTGAAGCAAGGCGATAAGATTACGGCTTTAGCCATCGTATATCCGGCAGGCAGTACTTGGCAGGCAGGAGAAATCGTTGCGGAAACTCCCGGTATGTACCCGTTGTTGCTACAACGTATTTGCGAGCAGCTGAACATCCCGTCCATCCGGGTTATTAGTCCGTCTGAAACAGAGCCGACCCCGCAAGTATTGGGTATGGCGCGCATCATCAATGCCAAAACGATACTGCAACGATATGCCGCCGAGCATCCGGAACTGAAAATGAGCATCGCACTTACAGACTCGCAGATCAGCGCCAATAACGGTTACTACTATCTGAATAACGGCAAGTGTATAAGTAGTGCCAAGCGGCTGCCGGGCAGCCACTTGGCACTCACTGTCGGCGAACTTGCCGAAAAGATATTATCGCCATCAAACCCTTACATGAGTTTAATGCTGAATTAACAGCTGCTACAATCCGCTGAAGTCTACGCCCTCGAATACCAGCGACGGGATGCGCCATGAAGAAGACATACGGGGATCATTACCCACAGCCGATAGAGAAGCCCAAAGCGTAATCATATTACCCGTGACATTCATTTCGCTGACGGGCTGGGTCAATTTGCCATTTTCAATCAGGAAACCCTCTATACCGTACGAAAAGTCTCCGGAGCTGCTGTTACAATTACCGCCATTGAATCCGGTAACCAGGATGCCTTTCTGCACGTCGGCCACCAGACCGTTCAAATCTTTGTTTCCCGGTTTGAGCACCAATAAGGAAGGAGAGTTGACAGTCGGCTCCACTCCCATTTTTTTAGAGTTGTAGGTATCAATGAAGTATGTTTTCAACACACCTTCTTCAAAGATAGAACGCCGTTCGGTTGCCACTCCTTCGCTATCGAAATAGCGCGCACCGCTTGCACCGATTAAATGGGGCTCATCCATCAGATTCAATAATCCGGCCCCTACTTTCACATTCAGTTTATCCAACAGAAAAGAGTTTTTTTGCTGTAATGCCGAACCGTACAGCGCACTCAGTACCGGACTGAGCAAATTACTTGCATTCATCGGGTCTACCACCATTGTATACTTGCCGGAAGCAACCTTCTTCTGTCCGAGTTTCCGCAGTACGCGCTCCAAGGCTTTCGTTCCGACACCCGATTTTACTAGTTTGTCGTAAAACAGAGCCGATTCATACCAATAAGAAGATGGACGCGCCTCTCCCTCGCCACGCAATGCCACATCGGCAGAAACCGAAAACCAGGTAGACTTGGACTCGCCTTCAAAACCGTTGCTCGTCAAACGGTAGGAAGAGCTTTCTCCGTCACCATACGAAGTTCCTACGGATATAATACGGCTGTCTTTGCCCAAGACTTCTTCGGCAGCAGCACGCGCAATGGCAACTTTGTCATCCGGATTAATAGTTTCGAAACGCTTGTCAAACAATTGCAAGTCCGGCTTTCCACCTTTATAATAACGGGAAGCATCGGGCAACACACGTGCCTCATCCACTGCCAGATAGCGCGTAGATTCGATACCGTTCTTTATAAACGTCTCCAGTTCTTTCTTATCCAAACGGTTGGTTGAATAAGAACCATACCTGCCGTCCACATACAAACTGATGCTCAACCCGCTTTCCGAGGCTTGTTGCAATCTGTCCATCTTGGCATCGCGTAATTCAAATGAAGCGTTGGAGTTGGAATACAGCACCAACTTTGCTGCCTGACACCCGTTTTTCAAGGCATAGTCCATTGCCCACTGCGCCAGCTTTTTATTATTGTCTGTAATCATATTTTCAGTTGATTGTTAGCTATTGATAATTGACAATTAGAAATTATCAGTTATCAATGCTCCGTTAGTACTTAATTTTCCCCTCCTACGGTGAGTTTGCTGACTAATGCCGACGGCATACCGCACGTCACCGGACAAGACTGTCCATCCTTACCACAGGTCCATGTACCATTGTCAATCTTATCATTGTCGGCCACCATTGTGATGTCTGCCAATGCTTTCGGACCGTTACCTATGATATTGATGTCCTTAATGGGCTGCGTCAGCTTTCCGTCCTCAATCAAGTAACCGGACTTCACGAAGAACGTAAAGTCACCGGCTCCAATCTGTACCTGACCATTCGTAAACGTGTCTACGAAAATACCGTTCTTCACCGTAGAAATAATATCCGCTTCTTTCATATTGCCGGCTTCCATATACGTAGCACGCATACGGGGAATAGGCAGGTTACGGAATGTATCGCGGCGACCGTTTCCGGTGGGATTCACACCGTAATGCTTTGCACTGATACGGTCGTGCAGGTAGCTGGTGAGCACACCTTCCTTAACAATATACGTTTTCTGCCCCTCTACGCCTTCATCGTCGAAATTCACGGAACCCCGATTGAAAGGTATCGTACCGTCATCCACCACGTTAATATGTTCGTTGCACACCTTCTTGTTCAACTGACCGGCAAATATGGATATATCCTTACGGTTGAAGTCTGCCTCGAACGCATGTCCTATAGCCTCGTGCAGCAGGATTCCCGAACCGCCCGAACCCATTACAACGGGCATTTCACCACCTTTAGGCTTAATGGCCTTAAATAGAATAGCAGTACGATCTACCACTTCACGGGCAATCACGTCCACCACATCATCGGTCATAAATTCGAATCCCTTGCGATAAGACCTGCCAGCATAGCCGTTTTCCATCTTACCGTTCTCCTCCATGATGCAGACTGCCATAAAGGATACCATTGGACGGTAGTCGTAATAGCTCACACCTTCCGAATTGCAGAACAGTACATGCGAAGTGCTGTCCTGCAAATAAGCCTGTACCTTTCGCACACGGTTGTCCAAAGAGAATATTTTCTCATTCAGTTTCTCCAAATAGGGAATCTTCTCTTTTACGCCCACATCTTCCCAAGGAGTAGCCACGGCATAGCGACTCCGGGCTATGGTTTTCTCCGTCAGCCCCACAGGTTTGCCTGCCCTGCCCGAAGATGCAATACGGGCAGCAGTACGGGCGGCACGCAACATTTCTTCCAAGGTAACGCCTTCTACATAGGCATAGCCACTTTGGTCTCCGGAAAGCACACGCACTCCCATACCGAAATCGATATTGGAGCCGCAGTTATTCACCTTACCGTCCATTAAACTCACACTATTATTGAAAGTGTGTTCGAAGTAAAGGTCCGCATAATCGCCGCCCTTTTCCAAAGCAACAGCCATTACTTTCTTTAAATCCGCTTCCGTCACACCAAAATGATTGGCAGCGGCAGCAACGGCAGACTTAGAGTCCGCACCGCCCAATGCTCCGCGCACAGACCCGGGCATAGCCAGCGAAGGCATAGCCAGTGAACCAAGAACGGCCATTCCGCCGGTTCGCAAGAAGTTTCGTCTATCCATATAAGTTTGTTATAAATTATAAATTACAGGTCGCTTATCCTCAATATAACGGGGGAATACAGAAAGGAGAGCTACCTTTGATTACCGAACAACCAATGCGCCTCAGCCTACTAATGCCGCATCTAAATTTCTTTTGTCAAAAGACTCTCCAATTCCTCGGCACTCAGGCGCAGATAAAACTGCCCTTTGTAGGCTACCGAAATAGAGCCTGTTTCTTCCGATACAATGATTGCATGGGCATCCGACACCTGAGATATTCCCATCGCTGCACGATGCCGCAAACCCAATTCTTTCGGAATGTCCAGATTGTGCGACACGGGCAGGATACATCCTGCCGCCTTAATGCGCTTCTTGCTGATAACCATAGCTCCGTCGTGCAACGGACTATTCTTGAAAAAGATATTTTCTATCAGGCGCTGGTTTATATCGGCGTTGATAATCTCCCCTGTACGCACCACATCGTCCAACGGCATATTATGTTCCACCACAATCAATGCACCGACTTTCTGCTTGCCCATACTGATACAAGCCATTACAACGGGCATAATTTCATCGTGTTCCATACTTTCTTTCTTGTTTCCCGTAAAGAAGCGCACCAACGCACTGGCATGCTGATGCGAACCGAGCGTAAGCAGAAACCGCCGTATTTCATCCTGAAACAAGACGATAAGTGCCAACACGCCCACGCTGACCAGTTTATCAAAAATAGACCCTAACAGTTTCATCTCCAGCACCTGAGAAACCACCAGCCAAATCAGGATAAACACCAGTATACCCGTAAACACATTGATAGATCCGGAAGCTTTCATCAGCTTATATGTATAGTAAAGCAGGAAAGCTACCAGCAGGATATCTATAAAATCTTTTATGCCAAATTCAAAAAACACGGTCGCAAGTGATTAATGGTTAATTATTAGCGATTAACGCAGAACGGGCCGCATTCATGGCTTCCACGATTTTCACCGCTTCCACTGCCTCGCGCACATCGTGCACACGAAGTATATCAGCCCCTTTCAACAGACAGATGGTATCCAATACGGTTGTACCGTTCAACGCTTCCTGCGGAGTCGTTCCCAACAAGCGATAAATCATAGATTTACGGGAAACGCCAACCAGCAAGGGAAGTTCAAAAATACGAAATTCCTCCAGATGAGCCAACAATTCATAATTATGCTCAATGGTCTTGCCAAAGCCGAACCCGGGGTCCAATATGATATCCTTTACGCCTAAATCGCGTAATTGCTGCACCTTACGGGCAAAGTACATAAACACCTCTTTCAGCAAATTATCATAATGGGGATGCTGTTGCATATTTTGCGGCGTACCCTGCATGTGCATCATGATATAAGGAACATTCAGGTCGGCAACCGTACGGAACATATCATCATCCATTTCTCCGGCGGCTATATCATTGATAATTGCCACACCGTATTCCTCGACACACATTCTCGCCACATCCGCCCTAAAGGTATCTACCGAAACAATTGCATCGGGCTGTACCTTCCTCAGAATACCCAACCCCATGCGCAAGCGTTCCATCTCTTCCGCAGGCGACACATTCTCCGCATTGGGACGCGAAGAGTAAGCACCCACATCGATGATAGCAGCTCCTTCCGCCACAATCTGCTCTATGCGGCTTGTTATGTCGGCTTCCGTCTGCATGCGGCTGCCGGCATAAAAAGAATCGGGAGTGACATTGAGAATTCCCATGACGCAGGGAGAAGAAAGGTCCAACAGCGAACCGTTGACGTTTATATATTTGGATTGCAGAACTTTCATGGCAGCGTTTTTTGATTTATATATCTGCAAATGTAAACAAAAAAGCCATTGTTGGTACACCAAGTCTGAAAAATAAGGTATCTTTGTTCGCAAAATATCATTTTTATTACGAACTGCAAAACTCCCCCGAAGGAGAAAGATATGGATATAACCGCTCTTTATCAGATATTTCTCGGCTGCACCGGCATAACCACCGACAGCCGCAACTGCCCCGAAGGCTCACTGTTTATCGCCTTGAAAGGCGATACGTTCAACGGCAACGCCTTTGCCGCCAAAGCATTGGAAGCAGGCAGCGCCTACGCCGTTGTAGACGAAGCCGCCTATGCTCCTGCCGGAGATACACGTTATATATTAGTGGATAACTGCCTGCACACCTTGCAACAGCTTGCCAATTATCACCGCCGCCAACTGGGTACGCGCATCATCGGCATTACAGGAACCAATGGGAAAACAACGACCAAGGAGCTTATATCCGCCGTATTGTCTCAAAAGTACAATGTACTGTACACACTGGGAAATCTGAATAATCCGATCGGTGTACCGCTCACCTTGTTGCGCCTGACAACAGAGCATGAGCTCGGCGTAGTGGAAATGGGAGCCAGCCACCCCGGCGACATCAAGGAACTGGTGGAAATAGCCGAACCCGATTATGGGATTATCACCAATGTAGGAAAGGCTCATTTGGAAGGCTTCGGTTCTTTCGAAGGCGTTATCCGGACCAAAGGCGAACTGTACGACTATCTGCGCCGGCAGGGAAACTCCACCATCTTCCTTCATCAGGACAATCCTTACCTCAGGGAAATAGCCCGGGGACTGAATCCGATAACCTACGGAGAAGAAAACAGTCTGTATATCAACGGCCACGTTACCGGCAATTCCCCCTACCTCGCTTTTGAGTGGAGAGCCGGAAAAGAAGGAGAATTTCACCAAGTGCATACCCGACTGATTGGCGAATATAACTTTCCCAATGCTCTGGCAGCCGTCACTATCGGGCATTTCTTCGGAGTAGAAGCAGAGAAGATAGACAAAGCCCTGAATGAATATGAACCCCGGAACAACCGTTCGCAACTGAAAAAAACGGCCGACAACACCCTGATTATCGATGCCTACAACGCCAATCCCACAAGCATGCTGGCAGCCATCGGAAATTTCCGCAACATGCAAGCCGAGAAAAAAATGCTGATATTGGGAGATATGCGCGAACTGGGAAAAGACAGTGCCGAAGAGCACCAGAGAATAGTAGACTATCTGGAAGAATATGGCTTTGAGGATGTAATATTGGTAGGCGAATTATTTGCAGCAACCCGCCACACATATACCACTTATCCCGATGCTCCGGCTCTAATAGCCGCGCTTCAAAAGCACAAACCCTGCGGAAAGACAATCCTGATAAAAGGCTCGAACGGAATAAAGCTGAATACGGTAGTCGATTATCTCTAATCTGTAGATTTACGCATCACTCTTGGTTTCAGCACGAAACAAGCCACCAATGACGCCAGGACAGCTCCCGTGGTATTGGCTGCAAAATCCAGCCAATCACCGCCGCGGTAGGTAGTACAAAATGCCTGTAACAATTCTATCGCTCCGCTGAACAATACCGGACAGACAAATGCTCCTACCCATGCGTGCCACATAGGCGTGCGGTCTCTCCGATGCGCCCGCAAGAACTCCAGCCACAACATACCGGACATGCCGAAATACATACAGATATGCACCACCTTGTCAAGGTTAGGGATAGTGCCCAAATCGGTAGTGGGCGGTTTAAAAAACGACAGATAAATTACAGCAAGTATTATCACCAGCGATACCGGATATTTCTTAATATAATATAGCATATCTCAAATTATGAACAATCTGTGTGCAAAAGTATGGAACATTTTCTATATTTGTGCGTTTTAAGAGCAATTAATAACGAATTGTAAGAAAAATCCACGTTTTATGACAAGAAATGAAAGAGCCAACTTTGGAAGCAAATTAGGAGTGATACTTGCTTCAGCCGGTTCTGCAGTTGGCCTGGGTAATATCTGGAGATTCCCTTTTGAAACAGGCAATCATGGTGGCGCAGCCTTCATACTGATTTATCTGGTATGTGTACTTATATTAGGTATTCCTATCATGATAGCCGAATTTCTTATCGGACGCCGTTCACGCGCCAACACTGCCGGAGCGTATCAAAAGCTGGCCCCGGGAACCCATTGGCGTTGGGTGGGACGAATGGGTGTATTAGCCGGATTCCTTATTTTGGGCTACTACTCGGTAGTAGCGGGTTGGACCTTGGAGTTTATAGGAGAAGCCGCAACCAACAGTTTTGCCGGCAAGTCCGCCGCAGAGTTCATCGCTTCCTTCAACGGCTTTGTCAGCAATCCGTGGCGTCCTGTTATCTGGTTGGTGGTATTCTTGTTAGCCACACACTTCATCATCATAAAAGGAGTGGAAAAGGGTATTGAAAAATCAGCCAAGATAATGATGCCCATGCTGTTTATCCTGCTGGTAGTGCTTGCCATTTGTTCCGTATCACTACCCGGTGCAAGTGCGGGTATCGAATTCCTGCTGAAACCCGACTTCAGCAAAGTGGACGGTAATGTTTTCTTAGGTGCAATGGGACAGGCATTCTTTTCACTCAGCCTCGGCATGGGATGTCTTTGCACATACGCTTCTTATTTCAGGAATGACACCAACCTGCCTAAAACAGCACTCAATGTGGCAGGTATCGATACGTTAGTTGCCATTCTTGCCGGATTCATTATCTTCCCTGCAGCGTTTTCCGTTGGCATCCAGCCGGATGCAGGACCGAGTTTATTGTTCATCACCTTACCCAATGTATTTCAACAGGCATTCGGCAACATACCCTGGCTGGCAATCGCCTTATCCATCATGTTCTACGTTTTGCTGGCGCTGGCGGCATTGACTTCAACCATTTCCTTGCACGAAGTGGTAACAGCATATCTGCATGAGGAGTTCAAGTTTACACGAGGAAAAGCAGCCAAACTGGTTACTGCCGGCTGTATCGTGCTGGGAGTGTTATGTTCGCTGTCATTGGGCGTAGGAAAGAGTTACACGATTTTCGGTCTTAACCTGTTCGATTTATTCGACTTCGTCACCGCTAAAATCATGTTGCCCTTAGGCGGGTTCTTTATCTCTATCTTCACCGGATGGTATCTGGATAAAAAGATTGTATGGGAAGAAGTCAGCAACAACGGAACTTTAAATATACATATATACAGATTACTAATCTTCATTCTGAAATATATCGCTCCAATAGGAATCGGACTTATTTTCATCAACGAATTGGGCTTCTTCAAATAAACCATAATGAAGAATCCGTTTAAAGACTTCTTATACTTCTCCCGGGGAGAAAGACGAGGTATCCTTGTTCTCATCATTGGAATAATCCTCATCTTTCTCTCCGGGTATATCTATTCTTTCCGGCAAAACAGCAGGCAACTTTCTGAAGAAGAATCCAGGATACAGGCTGCCGCCTTGAAAGAATACGACAATTTTATCAGTTCTGTGCGGGAACAAGAAAAAAACGATAACAGCCGTTTCAAGAAATCGGAGAGATATAAAAAGAGAACAGTTGTATTAGCTCCTTTCGACCCTAACCGTACAGACTCCGTCACCTTCTGCCGCTTAGGTCTTCCTGCATGGATGGCAAAGAACATCTTACGTTATCAAAGCAAAGGGGGAAAGTTCCGCAAGACCGAAGATTTCAAAAAGGTATATGGATTGACAGAAGAACAGTACCAAACGCTCTCTCCCTATATCTATTTTACGGCAGAAGACACTATAAGAAAGGCGACCTCTCTACTCACCCTTCGGCAGGCATCCAAAGACAGTATTTATAAATATCCGGCAGGCACCGTGCTTAACTTAAACCATGCAGATACTACTGAATTGAAGAAAGTTCCCGGCGTAGGCAGCGGCATAGCCCGGTCGATAGTGAACTATCGGCAACGTTTAGGCGGCTTCTACCGAATAGAGCAATTGCAGGAGATTCATTTGGATTATCGCCAACTGCAAGCATGGTTCACCGTTACGCCTTCTGAAATCCGGCGCATCAATCTGAACCGGATCGGCATAGAGCGCCTTCGCAACCATCCTTATATAAACTTTTACCAGGCAAAAGCCCTTGTGGAATACCGTAAAAAGAAAGGAACACTCCACAACCTCAAACCCTTTGCCCTCTACGAAGAATTTACCGAAAGCGATTTGGAGCGGCTTAGCCACTATGTTTGTTTTGAATAATGAAAGGACGGACAGCTATTCCTTACAAACCTCACCGTCTTTCAGATGAATGGTACGGTCGGTGATTTGTGCCAATCCCTCATCATGCGTCACAATTACAAATGTCTGGCCCAAACGGTTACGCAAATCGAAGAACAGTTGGTGCAGTTCTTCCTTATTATGCGTATCCAAACTTCCGGACGGCTCATCCGCCAACACCACCGCAGGATGATTGATGAGCGCACGGGCAACGGCAACCCTTTGCTTCTCTCCACCGGACAACTCATTGGGCTTGTGCGAAGCGCGTTCCGCCAATCCCATGAAGTCCAATATTTCGGCAGCCGCCGCTCTGGCTTCCTGCTGTCCCACTCCGGCAATGAAAGCCGGTATCATCACATTCTCCAAAGCCGTAAATTCCGGCAACAACTGATGGAACTGAAAGACAAAGCCTATATGCTTATTACGGAAGGCGGAGAGTTCTTTCTCCTTCAGGCAATTCACCAATGTACCGTCAATCGTTACCGAACCGCTATCGGGCATGTCCAAAGTTCCCATAATCTGCAACAAAGTGGTCTTGCCCGCACCGCTGGGACCGACAATACTGACCACCTCCCCTTTTTTTATCTCCAGGTCGATGCCCCGCAACACCTGCAAACTGCCGAAACTCTTCGTTATTCCTTCTAATCGTATCATTGTTTTAGTTACTATTTATTCCTTACGGTCATGACACATTTTATCTTTAACACATAGGTACGTTCTGACTGTTTGATAGCCCTATTACAACCTCTTAATAACGTATTCCGCAAGGTAACAGCCGAATACAGCCGGCATATAGCTTACAGTTCCGCAAGTGGACTTTTTATTCTGTTCATCTTCCGTCAACAGCACTGCCTTAGGGTCGGCTTGCTCGGTACTGAATACAACCGGAAGTTTACGTTTAATCCCCAGCTTCTGCAAACGTTTCCTCACCGCCTTACTCAATCCGCAATGATAGGTATCCCATATATCGGCAAAACGTATCTGCGTAATATCACTCTTTGCGCCCGCCCCCATACTCGATACAATCTTAATATGCCGTTTCAGTGCTTCCGTTATCAAATAGCATTTGGGAGCAAGTGTATCGATGGCATCCACTACAAAATCATATCGGGCGGCATCAAGCAGTTCGGGTATATTATCGTCTTTCAGAAATACCGGCAGCACCGTCAACTGTATGTCCGGATTGATATCTTTGAAACGTGCCGCCAAAACCTCCGCTTTCTCCCTCCCCATAGTGGAATGCAAAGCAGGCAGTTGACGATTTATATTGGTAGGCTGCACCGTGTCCGCATCCACAATCGTCATCCGCCCCACACCTGCACGGCATATCATTTCGGCTGCATAAGCGCCTACTCCGCCAAGACCTACAACCAGCACATGCGCCTGTTGCAGCCTTTCCATTTTCTCCTCTCCCAGCAAAAGCCGGGTTCTCTGTTTCCAATCCTCCAGCATCACCAACCACTAATCATTAATCACTAATCGCTTATCACTAATCACTAATCACTTACTAATCTTCCTTAAACCATTTATAAACCCACTTTCCTACCTTCTCGTAATGCTGCGCCTCATTTCGCGGATTAGAGAAAGAGACGGCATCCTGGGGTTCGCCCAACTGGTCGGGATAAAGTACAATCAAACTATTATTGGAGAAGTATTTGCTCAACTGCGCCGGGAGCTTCTCGAAGGAGCTGTCGTAAGAGATGGATCCCCTACGTGCGCTTATCACTACAAGCAAATGATCGTAATTCACTTGCCCGGTCAATATCAGCAAATCCCCCCAATCATCCAGACGAGAGAAGTCCGTCAAGGTCTGTCCATACTTTTTCTTCACCAATGCCTGCAACTGTACAGTTGTTTCCTCGTTTGCAAAGAAATGTACCCGGCAGCCCAACGTACCGCCCATCCGGCAAAAATGCTCCACCCACTTCTGAAAGCCTGCTTCGTATTCCGCCTTGGGAGGAACGGCAATGATGATTCGCCGTATCGTATTAATCGGAATCAGGAATTTGGCAATCATAACTTCGCGATGCAGTCCTTTCAGCAGGTTCTCGGCAAGCATACCGAAGAAAGAGTCTACAATATTGACCTTACGGTGCAAACCGATAATCACATCGGTCACCTCATATTCTTTCGCCGTATGGATAATACCCGAAGCAATATTCAAGTCATACCGTGTAATCTGGCGCAACGGCACATCGGCAGAAGCCGTAATCATGGCCGCCTTCTCCAAATACCTTTTACCGCGAAGCTCCAAACCCTCGGAAGTATTGTTGTCATTGATTACGTTCAAAGCCAACAGATTATCTTTCTGTTTGGTATCACGTATCAACAAGGACAGGTTCATCAGATATTCAATCGTATCCGGATTTGCCACCGGAATAAGAATCCTTTCCGCCTCAACCGTACGCTCCTCTTCCAGATGCGCCTCGCACATGGCAATCTTGCGTGCGGCCCTTTCCGTAATAAAGGAGCTCACCACACATGTCACAAGAATCAGCAATACCGTACCGTTCAGCACATCCTCATTCAACAAACGCTCACCGTTCGGCAAGATGATATTATAACCCACCAATACCGCCGCCAGCGTAGCTGCTGCTTGTGCATTGCTCAAGCCAAACATCAGCTCACGCTCTATGGGAGCCATTTTATAAATTTTCTGCGTCAGCCAGGAAGCGATCCACTTGCCCACCAGCGCCACAACAATCATAACGGCAGCCACCTTCAAAGCGTCTCCCTGCCCGAAGATGACATGAATATCAATCAGCATGCCCACCCCTATCAGGAAATAGGGTATGAACAGAGCGTTACCGACAAACTCCAGATGATTCATCAACGGTGATACATGCGGTATGAGGCGGTTCAAGACCAGCCCTGCCAAGAATGCTCCCAAGATGCCTTCCATTCCCACGAACTCCATTAAACCCGCTCCCAGAAAAACCATGGCAAGTACGAAAATAAATTGCATCACGTTATCATCATAGCGGCGGAAGAACCAGCGTCCGATACGTGGAAACGAATACATAATCAGCGCTCCGAGGAATATGACCTTAACCACCAGCCACAGCCAGAACAGTCCGCCGGACTCTCCTTTAAACAGACCGCCCACCACTGCCAGCACCAGCAACGTAAGCGTATCCGTCACAGCCGTACCGCCCACAGCAATACTTACACTGCGATGGCGGGACACACCGTAACGAATTACAATCGGGTAAGCCACCAGCGTGTGCGAGGCATACATACTTGCCAGCAATATGGACGTCACGAGACTATACTTCAGCAACATCATATTGGTAACCAAGCCTATGCCTATCGGAATGACGAAAGCCAGCAATCCCAGCATCACAGCCTTTCCGCGATTCTTCTTGAAATCGCCCATATTCATTTCCAACCCTGCCAGGAACATGATATAATAAAGTCCGACCTTGCCGAACAACTCGAAACTGCTGTCGCGCACCAAGATATTGAAGCCATGCTCGCCAATCACCAATCCCGCCAGAATCATACCGATAATGTGCGGTATACGTAATTTATTCAGCAATATGGGCGCAAACAATATAATAAGGAGTACAAGGAGGAATATCCATGTAGGGTCTGTTACAGGAAGTGTCAAACTGAAATTGAGCCAGTCCATACGCAGTGAGTTTTAGGTTTTAACTGCAAAATAACGAAAAAGTTTTCACTTTATGCGGTGTCATACAGCAATTTGTTATAAATTTGCAGCCAACTCTATCATTTATAGATAGATTAGAACTATTTTATAAACTAAATTAAAACAAAAGAAAAATGAAAGTAGCTATTGTTGGAGCAAGCGGAGCCGTAGGACAAGAGTTCCTGCGAGTGCTCGATGAAAGGAATTTCCCGTTGGACGAGTTAGTATTGTTCGGTTCTAAACGCAGTGCCGGCACTAAATATACCTTCCGCGGTAAACAGATCGAGGTTAAACTCTTGCAACACAACGATGACTTTAAAGGGGTTGACATTGCTTTCACTTCCGCAGGCGCAGGCACCTCTAAAGAGTATCTTGAAACAATCACCAAGCACGGCGCTGTGATGATTGACAATTCAAGCGCTTTCCGTATGGATGCCGATGTTCCTTTGGTTGTACCCGAAGTCAATGCCGCCGATGCCAAAGACCGTCCGCGCGGCGTTATCGCCAATCCTAACTGTACTACTATCCAAATGGTAGTGGCACTGAAAGCCATCGAACAGCTTTCTCATATAAAAACCGTACACGTATCCACGTATCAGGCTGCCAGCGGTGCAGGCGCCGCTGCTATGGATGAGTTGTACGAACAATATCGCCAAGTATTGGCGGGTGAACCCGTGACCGTGGAGAAATTCGCCTATCAACTGGCATTCAATCTGATTCCCCAGATTGATGTGTTCACTGAAAACGGATATACCAAGGAAGAGATGAAGATGTACAACGAAACACGTAAGATTATGCACTCCGACATCAAAGTCAGCGCAACATGTGTTCGTGTACCTGCCCTCCGCTCGCATTCGGAAAGTATCTGGGTAGAGACAGAACGGCCCATTTCTATCGAGGAGGCACGTGAAGCATTTGCCAAAGGTGACGGACTGGTATTAATGGACAATCCGGCAGAGAAAGAATATCCGATGCCGCTGTTCCTCGCAGGAAAAGACCCTGTATATGTAGGACGTATCCGCAAGGACCTCACCAACGAGAACGGATTGACTTTCTGGATTGTGGGCGACCAGATCAAAAAAGGTGCTGCATTGAATGCGGTACAGATTGCAGAGTATCTGATTAGAGAGAAAGCGCTTTAAAATTTCTCCTAATCCATAAACCGACAAGGGTGTGTTAAAAATAGAATGTCATTACTATTACAGCATTCATTTTTAACACACCCTTGACTATGTTGCTTGAGACTTCCGGTTTTTAGGTCGTTTTAAGTATATCAATAAGACACAGTTTCTGAAATCTCACTTTCTGCATTATCTTTGAATAACGAAGTCACAAAATAAACTCCCTTTTCCGATAATTTAAATGACGTTCCTTGGGTAATACCTACCAAATCGGCTTTCCGCTCTTTCCCATTATCTTTATATATAGCGTAATAAGCAACATTTGAAACCGCTCCCCAAGACAAATCAGACCCATTCAACCTGATATTGTCCGGTGCCGGAGGAAGTACCGCAGCAGTTCGTCCTAAATAAGGAGGCAATACTTTCTTTCCATATATAGCCTTGACCGCATCTGCAATACCAACCTTATTTTCTACCAAGTTCTTGGCACTGTACAATACACTTCCCTTTACCTTCGGCTTTGCACTGGCCAGTTCAAACTGCTTCATTAAGTCATCTGACGATTGAAACTTACTTCCATATTGCGAATCGCCAAATTTATAAATGCCATATCCTATCAATAAGTGGTTCTCATATGTATATTGCGACCATAAATCCAACCTCAGATTAAAACTGGTAACCTCATTGCCTGTGGCAAAATACAGCTGCGGAATAACCACATCCACCCAGCCTTCCTTTGCCCACGTATTGACATCTGCAAACAATGTATTGTAGTTACGCTCCATATCAGCTGCCGGACTAATAGAGAAAATCACTTCCGGACGAGTCTCAATAATAGTTTTCTGGATATTCCTAACTACGGTATTTACATTATTACGCCTGAAATCCTCGACATTCTTAAATTTATCCTTCCCATATTTTTGAAATTCCGCACCATCATTCATTGTCTCAGAAGCTTCCAATGACGGATAGAAATAATCATCCATGTGAATACCGTCAACGTCATACTTGGTAATAATTTCCCTGACAATATTTGCAATCCGTTCCTGAACTTCCGGCAAAGCAGGATTATAAACTCTGATTTTCTCATAATCCTTAACCAGTTCCATGGGTATTTTGGCATCCAGTTTTGGGAAAGCAGCATTCTTATTTGCACGCGTAGCTATACGGTATGGATTTAACCAAGCATGAAACTGGATACCTCGCTTATGGGCTTCCTCAACAAGAAATCCTAAAACATCATAATCGGGTCTTACTCCTGCACTTCCTGTAATATACTTACTCCAAGGCTCATATTCCGATTCATAAAACGCATCTGCCATACCTCTGATTTGGAAAAATACCGCATTCATGTTATACCCGACCAATAAATCCAGATAATCTGTATACAACTTTTTCTGAACATCGGCATCATACTTTTCCATAGGCCAATCGAGCCCCCATACCGTAGCTATCCATACTCCTCTCAGTTCCTTTCCGGGCAGAACAGACGAAGAGGTCTGACCTTCTCCCTGAGAATGGCTGCCATCATTCAAAATGCCTTCATCGTCTTTACTACATGCTGCGACCAGCACAAGTAAAATGATTATATATATATAGTTCAAATGTTTCATCCTTAAATTTTTAATAAGAAAGCCGCCTGATATTTTTAAAATAGACGGCTTTCAAGTTGACAATATAAAAATTCAATTTAAATGTAGAAAATCAGCATATTATTCCTCTTCCTGCTTAATAGGGAACTCGCATATTACAAATCCTGATCCTGTGCGTGATGCAAACACACAAAGCTTGGCATCTTTCCCGTTCTCATCTTTCTCTATATAATAATCTGTCTGCGCCAAGGCGTTTCCATTTCCACTTCCACCTAATTTAAATTGGTACAAAGGATTGTGATTGTCTCCTTCGTCAAATTTCCGCAAAGCCTCTTCTATGGTAGCCCCTTTGCTCAAATCATAAATTTCCAAAGCAATGGTTGCAGTAGATGCACTACCCTGACCAGCGGTACAAACCAACAGATAACGCTCCTCATTAAAGTTGATTATCCTTGGAGCCACAGCCTCTCCTTTTATGCTCGACGCATATATTTCGCCTACAGACTCATTGACCAATGTTACAGGAATTCTGACACCCGACCATAAATACTGGTCTGTATTTCCCACTCTATATACATTGGTCACCATCGTAGCATCAGATTTTGACGGTAATACTTTAATGGCAGTGGCATCAACTGTTTTATAGCTGCTTACGGGTATTCTTAGAAAATCAGTAGCTGCATTATCACCAAAGAATATAAATCCGTTACCATTCTCATCTATATTATAAGAGGCATTATCACCATGTCTGTTTCCTGCTCCGGAGATACTTCCAACATTAATATTGGCTATCGTTTCCGGTTGGGAATCCGGTGTTTCCCAATGATAAATCTTAAGAGGAGAAGCTTTGGCACCCGACAAACTTGAAAGATATACATGACCATTACTCAACGCACCCATGTTATAAGAGAAAGTACCACCGCTAACTCCAGTCAAATCCAGCAGAATCGGGTTGATTTCCCCCTTCTTCAAATCCGATACTTTAAGAAGATGAGGTTGTGTAGCTCTGCTGACAACCAATACATGTTCGCCATCATAAGAAGCACAACGGGTAGATGCAGCATCGGCATAATCACTATAAATGTTATCTCCTGAAAAATTATATACAGTAGGCTTTTCAAAATCAGCCCCATACACAGGAACTCTTTTCCGGACTTTAACAAAATATTCCTTATACCTCTTATTATTTACAATCCGAAGTATCAAAGTCTTGTCGGAAGTTTCCTCATCCATTGAGAAATCCATGACCGGAGTCTGAAGCTCCGCGCCCTCCGAAAGTTCCGCCTCAAAGCTCAAAGCTGAAAAATTAGTTTCAACATCCAAACGGGGAAAATTAATTGTCTTATTGGCTTCATCAATTGTTCCTTCCACCACAGTTTTCCCGTCTGCCCCGGCATTAACTATCTTTATTGCTAAAAGCTCCGTATCATAAGGTGCTATATGGCTTTTAGGATAATCCTCCTCACAAGAGACAAGACTAATACCAAGCAATACAGCCATAAATCCTAAACTTTTTATTAATTTATACATAATCTCATGTTTTAATTAAAAACCATTGTTAACTCACGGATGTATCCGTCAATTCAAACTTGCCGGCCATCCCTCCGTTTGAGTAAGTGTATATCCTCTACTCTTATAATCTTCAATCTGATTAATTCCGATAGGTGAGAGATATGGGTTTACATTAGGCACATTCAAGAAGGGCAGTCGTCCTTTATTCTGTTCCGGATAGAAAAATCCTTTCATAGCAGCAGCATTAGTGCCATCATAAACGGTCAGACTTCCATCCTTGCCCATAACCCTGATTTTCCCGCTATTCTCTGATTTCAGTTCTTCGGGAACCTCATCCTTGAAATTTACCCAAGTACCTACCAGCAAATCCTGATTTCTATCGGTATCCATGTACTCCAATTTTTTCCAACGTCTCAAATCGACGATACGTGAGAATTCAAAAGCAAATTCCATTCTTCTTTCCCGTCTGATTTCCCAAAGTAACGGAGATACGGTGACATCTCTACCCGGATCATCAGGCAGAGCATCTAACTTCATGTCTGCTGTCCTGACAACACCCAACGCTTTTGCTTCCTCTGCAATCGGTCTGTTACGGATCTTGTTAATAGACTCATCTATATCAGTCTGGACAACCGCCGGTCCTCCCAATGTAGCAAGTTCCGCTTTAGCCTCAATCCAATTCAATAAAACTTCAGCATAGCGGATTACCGGATAGCCAGTCACATTCTTTTCACCCTGGAATTCCGGAGCCGGAGAACCGCCTTTTTCAATATACTCCAATGCACTCCGAGGGATAAACTTAGTTACATACAAATAACAGCTTTTAGCTCTGGGAGTCGGCTTTTTGTAAAAACTTGCCTCAAATCTGGCATCTCTTGTCTTTATCAGGTTACTTAAAGTAAAATCGGCTGCATTGGCAACTGCAGAAGTTTGCCAGTCCTTACCATCCGTACAGATAAACGCCTTAATCAAATCCAAATTCGGACCGACATCGGTAGGGTCATTCATGTTACAAGTCGATGCTATGGAATGAGTCACACCCTTATCCGCATCATAGGTACGATACAGGATACAGTCTTTCGTACTTTTCGTCGACCCGAATAAAGAGCGGAAATCAGTCACAATATCATATTTTCCACTGCTCATCACCAAGTCAGCCGCAGCAATAGCCTGCTCAAAAAATTTCTTCGCACGTTCATCATTCTTATAATAATATTTTTGCCAACTTGCTTCAAACAATGCCCATCTCGAAACAAAAGCAGCCACCACATAACGGTTCACATATTGTGCATCCCCGTCATCCAAACGGACATTCTTCATGGCAAAATCAAAATCATCATAAACGGCATCCATCACTTCATTTCTCGGAGTACGATCCTTATACAAGGCATCCTTATCCGTATTCAACACCTCTGTATCGTAATAAGGGACATCACCAAAAACATTGACCAGACGAGCATACTCCATTCCTCTGAAGAAGCGGCCTATTCCCATCCAATGATTGTATTGTTCTTCGGTCAGAATATCCTTCATTCTGGCAGACACACGATCAAGCATGACATTCGCTTTCCTTATCCAAGCAAAATTCCATGTCGGACCGGTAAATTCGCTCTGCCACATCATATCCAGACTCGTTGAGCCTTTTGATGTAGGGACAGTCCGTCCAAACTGCGTTTGGGTGGACAATCTCACTGCATCATCATTAAAAGTATAATTTGCATTAGGAGCATACGTCGTTTCATACTTCAATCCATATCCTACAAAGAAGTTGGTATAAAAGGCATTGGCATACAAACGTACCCTATCCTCACTGGTCCAGTAAGCATCATCTTCCGATGTAGTCAATGAAGGACGGTCCAGCACATCATTACAATTCGTAAACAGGAAGATGATTCCGGTTAAAATCATATATATTTTAAATCTCATAATTACTCTTTTTTAGAAGGTTAATTGAACGCCACATGATAAAGTCTTGAAAACAGGTGTGCCCATACCCGTACGTCCCAAGTTATAGTTTGAGTCAGACCTGAACATTGAATAACCTGAGATAGCCTCCGGGTCGATAGGCAATCCGTTCAGCTTGTCAAATGTAAAGAAGTTCTCTAATGACATATAGAGTCTGGCCTTGGATATATACACTTTTGAAAGAAGATTCTCCGGGAAAGTATATCCCAACGTTATATTCTTGATTCTCAGGTAAGACATATCCAGCAAATAGCGTGACTGTTTCTGCATACTGAAACCAGTATTGCTTCCACCCAAATTCCATGCTCTCGGATAAAATGCATCCGTACGCTCTTCTGTCCAATAATCGGTTGTGAAGGTTTTGGGAAGAGCACCCTCTTTGGCATTATATCCGGGAATAGCCAACTGACCGCTACCCCAAATCTGACGCTTGCCGATGCCTTGGAAGAAGATTGAAAAATCAATCCCCTTATAATCCGCTCCCAAACGGAAGCTATACTCATAGCGAGGAGTAGAATTGCCAATCACAGTCTGGTCACCGGGATTACCATTCGTACCTGTTCCCGGCGTGATATAACCGTCTCCGTCCAAATCCACGAATTTAACGTCACCCGGTGCAAAAATCAATTTGTTATTGTCTTCATAATGTACCTGATACACCGGATATGGGGAAGATTGTTTATTGGTAGTATGCGCTGTTCCGTTATAAATGACAGTAATTTTTTCTATTTGTCCGTCTGCTCCGTAAACAAAGTCCTCTTTTTGAAACAATCTATCTGTCACAAAACCATAAATATCGCCATATCGTCTTCCGGTAGAATAGGTTGTCCCTAATTTACGGTCTTCCCATGGAGTCAGATAGTCCGCGCCTTTGGTTATATAGGTAGTTGCATCGGAAATAGAAGCCATAACATTAATTCCCAATCCATTGGAAAAACGATGGGTAAAATCAGCCGACAACTCCCAACCTTTGGTTCTCAAACTACCGTAATTACCTTTAGGAGCTGTAGCACCAAGTGTCACCGGCAAGCTTTCTCCTTCAATAATCATGTTTTTCGTATCCCGACGATACCAATCGAAAGTTACTCCGAATTTATTCTTAAAGAAACGCAGGTCTACTCCAAAATCCAAAGTCTCAATCTCTTGCCAACTGATATCACTGTCCACTAACGAAGGAGTACCGTACAAAGGCATCTTATTACCGCTTCCGTCCAGCCATGACGATTGGCCGTCAGCCAATATGGCTTTGTACAAGGTATTGGATACCGTCTGGTCACCAATACTACCCCATGAAGCCCTAAACTTACCAAAGCTCAAAATATTTTCAACCGGTTTCATGAAACTTTCATTGGTAAACACCCAACCGGCAGAAAAAGAAGGGAACCAACGCCACTGCAAATTCTTCGGAAATTTAGATGAACCATCCCTACGTATATTAGCTTCTAAGAAATATCTGTCTTCGAAAGAATAATTCAGACGTCCGAAAAAACCTAATTGAGCTTCCCAATTGCGGTCTCCTTCAATGAACTGGTCACCGGATGCCAATGGAAATTGCGGGTTTGTCAAATCAATAAGATTTGTTTTCCACCCTTTATGCGAACTCCATTTACTGGTAACCCTGTTCATACCCACCATAAACTTAAAGGCATGCTCTTTTTCAGCTCCCAATTGCAGGTTATAGGTGGTATAAATATTAAACGTATTATTATCTACCGATTTATTCTGATAGCCGACCTGACTAGCTCCCGGACCCGAACTGTTATAATATTTTTCTACAGGGAAACGGTATGCCGGCATGCCTCCCGTGTCTACTCTTTCGCCTTGTTCATTGACAAAGACCTGACTGCCGTTCTCTATCCACGCCGTAGGCGCATACCATGTAGCACCGGCCTCGTATTGGGTTACAGACGAATTTGTTTCCGAAGTTTGTCTGTCGTAAGTATAATCAAATTTAACATCCCAATTCTTCGTAATATTCAATGTAAAACCCAGGTTAACGTTATAATATTTATTTTGCAGATTATCTGTATTTGATGCAGCCATTTCATACGACGGCTCTTTCAAAGGATTGCCATGTTCTGTCACTCCCATCGGAAACAATGGGCTCCAACGATACATATACAACCAAGGGTCAGCAGAAGTATTACCAATACCCGGATAACGTTTATTACGGTCGGAATAGATAGAACTGGCTCTCACTGTAAGATATTTATTCAATTCCGATGTTACACTGACCGATGCATTATATCGTTTGAAATCGTCCTTCTTGGCAGTCTTAGACATACCACTCTGATCCAAATACCCCAATCCTATATTATAGCTGGTCTTGCCGCTTTTACCATTTACCGATAAATTATGGCTCATGGTCGGAGCCCAGTTCCTGACCATAGCTTTAGCCGCATCATAAAGTCTATATCCATATTTATCTTTTCCGTCATAATACCAGTCACGGCCATATACTACCGGTTCATTCCATTTTACCTTTCCTCCATACTGTTTCTGCCATTCTATGGCTTTCTCCAGGCTTTCGGGACTAATACGCCAAAAGCCACCCGCCGGCATCGGTTCTCCTCTGTTTATTTGAGCATCCAATGTGTACTGCAAGGCTTCAATTCCACCAATTTCAATGCTTTTGGCAGGATCTTGCCAAGAAAAGTTATTGGAATAGCTAACTTCAAATTTATCTGTTTGCGCTCCCGATTTAGTTGTTATCAAAATAACGCCAAACGCAGCTTTTGAACCATAAATAGAAGATGAAGCTGCATCTTTCAATACGGAAATAGACTGGACATCATTGGGATTAACCATCTGAATACTTGGAATTTCCACGTTATCCAACAAAATAAGCGGAGTATTATTTCCCGAAATGGATCCAATTTGACCGCGAATTTTAATCAAAGGGTCCGAACCGATTTCTCCCGTTGGAATTGTAATATTAACACCCGGCACTGAGCCTTGAAGTCCACGACCGATATCCGCAATAGGACGACTGTCCAATGTTTTATTTACGTCGACTGTTGCAACTGCACCTGTTAAATTAGCTTTCTTTTGAGTTCCATAACCCACCACAACAACTTCCGAAAGTAACTCGCTATCCTCTTTTAAAACAACCTTTACCGTCTTGGTTGCTTTTACCTCTTGAGTTTGATAACCAACGAAAGAGATTTGTAAGGTTGAACCCGGCTTTACATTCAATGTAAACTTTCCGTTAATATCAGTTATTCCACCATTTGTCGTACCTTTCTCTACCACACTAGCTCCGATAACCGGTTCTCCGTTTACATCTACAACCAAACCATTGACTATTTGAGTTTGCAACTGTTCTGTCACTCTCAAAGAACCGTCAATGGTAGTCTGAGTAGCTATCACATTTCCACTGCTTAATAGCAAGGTGCTGATTGCTACTACCGTGAGGATCTTTTTATTAGACAATCCTCTTTTTCTGCAATCTTCATTCATAAGTGATTGATGATTTTGTTAATTAAAAATAGTTTTTTCCAAAAATGGTAAGATAGAAATTAATAAGAGTAGGATAGAATCACCCAAACTCTTGTGTTTTCACTTTTCCATAGGCATTTCTCAATTTAAGGGTTCATAAATGGTATGTTGTATCTCTTTTCTCTCTAAAATTCCAAGTCCACCGGGAACTTAGACAAAACGTTTTATTTACAATAATGGCATCAGGAAATATTAAATGCTTGAATAGCAGTTTCTTTTATTTTCTTTCGTATCAGTTAACCTCTACGATTGCAAGTAGTAATTCGTTAAACCTTGGTTGCCCTTTCGTTAGACCTTGGTTATCCTTTCGTTAAACCCAGGTCTAACGAAAGGGCAACCAAGGTCTAACGAATTAAAAATAAACAATCAACTGCTTATTTATAACAGATGCACAAATAGTTATCAGCTTACAACTATTTTATTTAAAAAGACTGTTCATTATGGGGAATACCATCTATGTAGTAAACTTTTCGAAGAATTATCACAGGAATATTAAAAATAACTATATATTTGTATTCAATTCTAAAACTAATTAGCTATGAAACTGATTGCGGAAAGTGGTTCTACAAGAACTGAATGGGCACTGGTTGAAGACAACCACTTGATACAGCGTGTTTTTACCGAGGGATTGAATCCTTTTTTTCAAACAAGAAGAGAAATTAGCCGGAGTGTACGTTTAGGATTGCCCGATATTTTTTTCAAAAAGAAATTGGAACAAGTATATTATTATGGAGCCGGATGCACCTCTTATGAAAAAAAGAATATATTGGGTGCATCCTTAGTAGCACAATTCAAGACCCCTATTCAGGTTGAAAGTGACCTGCTTGCAGCGGCACGCGGTCTGTTTAAATGCGAAGCCGGCATTGCCTGTATCTTGGGAACAGGCTCTAATTCATGCTTTTATGACGGAAAAATAGTAGTCAAGAACGTCAAGGCAGGTGGTTATATCTTGGGCGATGAAGGCAGTGGAGCTGTATTAGGCAAAATGTTTCTGTCCGATGTGTTAAAAGGCTTGGCACCTAAGGATGTAATGGCCGATTTTTTTGAAAAATTTCGTATCAGTTCTAATGAAGTAATGGAATCGGTATATAACCGTCCTTTCCCAAACCGTTTCCTCTCAACGATTTCTTACTTCTTGGCAGACTATACAAACGATGATTATGTCTTTGAGCTGATAACTAACAATTTAAGAGGATTTTTCACTCGTAATGTCTGTCAGTACGACTATAAGAATTATCCGATTAGATTTGTTGGTTCATTGGCCTATAGCTATGCGGACATCTTAAGAGAAGTTGCCGGTGAATTTGGAATTGAACTGGACGTAATTGAAGAAACTCCAATGAATGGACTGATAGAATTTCATTCTTTGAATATAGAAGAGCCTTAAACTATTTATATAATAATGTATATAGGAAAAGAATTTGCAAATTTTAAAGTATAAGACTAAAAAAAAGCAAATATATGTTCTTGATATTGAATAATAATATATCTTTGCTCCGTATGAAGTATGCAAGTTCTTCATCACCCTTTGTTAATAATAGAATTTATCTCTTAAAGCAATCGATAAAGTTAATAAATTGACTGATAATCAATATATACCAAGTTCCCGGTGGACTTAGAATTTTAGAGAGAAAAGAGATACAACATACCATTTATGAACCCTTAAATTGAAAAAATGCCTATGAAGCAATGAAGAAACTTAGAGGATATACAGTTCATTTTACCTCTTAATCCTCCCTTTTTTTTACCTAACTGAAAAACTATTTTTATTAACAACAAAATCATCAATCACTTATGAATGAAGATCGCAAAAAAAGAGGAATTAAAAATCATAAAATCCTCATGACAGTGGCTATCTGTGCACTGTTTCTTGGCAGCAGTAACACTTTTGCTGCCCGATCTACTTCCCATGAAAACCATGGCGTAACAGAGCAGATGCAGTCTGTCGCTGTAAATGTTTTAGTAGTAGATGCCCAAGGCGAGCCTATCATTGGCGCCAACGTTGTAGAAAAAGGTACTACCAATGGCGGCATTACGGACATCAATGGAAAAATCAGAATGAATGTTAAAGCAGGAGCACTTTTACAGATTTCTTTTGTAGGGTATACCACTCAAGAAATAAAGGCCACTCCTAATCTACGGGTAGTGTTGAAAGACGACACTGAATTATTGGATGAAGTAGTAGTCGTAGGTTACGGCTCACAGAAAAAAGAGAACCTGACAGGAGCAGTCGCTTCCGTTAACGTGAATCAGACATTGGAAGGACGTCCTATTGCCGATATCGGTCGTGGTTTGCAAGGTACCACTCCGGGCTTGTCCATCCAAGTACCAAGCGGCGAAGTCGGTTCTGACCCGATTATTAAGATACGCGGACAAATCGGTTCCATCGAAGGAGAAGCTACACCTTTGATTTTGCTCGACAACGTAGAAATACCTTCTATCCAAATGGTCAATCCCGATGATATAGAAAGCATTTCTGTACTGAAAGATGCTGCATCTGCTTCTATTTACGGTGCAAAAGCAGCATTCGGCGTAGTATTGATTACAACGAAAAAAGGCGCCAAGAGTGATAAGGTCAATGTTTCTTATCAAGGCAATCTCTCTTTCCAAAACATGGCAAAAGAGATGAAAATGGGACAGCTCAATGCACTGGAATACAGTATAGAAGCAATGAAACGCTCCGGAAAAACAGCCACCGGCGGTATTTCATTCTTTATGACGGAATCCGGCTTGGAGCGCGCCCGCGAATGGCAAAACAAATATGGCGGCAAGTTAGGTCCCGACGACCCTTATGTATATGGGCGAGACTGGTATGTGGATGCCAATGGACGAAATATCGGTCTGAGAACTTTCGACCCGTATGATTATATGATACGCGAATGGGCACCGACTCACTCACACAACGTTTCAATCAACGGTAAAAGTGGCAAGACAACTTACAACATCGGCTTAGGATATCTGCATCAGAACGGTATGATGAAGCCTGCCAAGAAAGACGATTTTACACGTTACAACGCATCCGTACGTTTAAGCACCGAAATCAACAAATACCTGACTATACGTGCGGGTTCTATCTTCTCCTCACGTGACAAGAGATACCCTTATTCTACCTCATCCACTACTGCCGACCCGTGGCTGTACTTGTATCGCTGGGGTCCTAACATGCCGTTAGGTGTCAATGAAGACGGAAACGACTTGCGCAGTCCGTGGTCTGAAACAAAACAAGCCAATACAGCTTCACAAGTAGATAATTACCTCAACATAAGCTTGGGTACAACCGTAAATGTGACCAAAGACTGGAAATTTGATTTTGACTATACATATGCCAACGAAACAGGAGTTATCAAGAAACCCGGAACACGATATAGCGCAGCAAACGCATGGAGTGCCGGTGTGCCGAGAACCGATGCCAACGGCAATCAGATTTATGTAAACAACTTGGGACAACAAGTAGACGCAGCAGCCGAAGGTGCAATGCCCGCATACAAACTTCCGTATGAAGAATATACTCCCCATGGTTCAAATCCCGACCATATCTACAGAAAATCCTCAGGAGCACGTCGCCATACCTTCAATGCAACAACCGATTACAACTGGCAAATAAACGACGATAACAACTTCAAGTTTCTGCTTGGTATGAACCTGGTGACTTATGACTATGAAGACAACTGGTCACAAATTACAGATTTGACAGATATCACCAACCCGCAGTTTGACCTCGCAGTTGGCACCCAGACCGCAAGCGGAAACCAAAAATGGGAAGGTCAAATGGGTTACTTCGGCCGTATCAACTATAATTACAAAGAAAAGTACCTGTTGGAAGCCAATTTACGTTATGACGGTACATCCAAGTTCCCCTCTGGTATGAAATGGCGTTGGTTCCCTTCATTCTCAGCCGGTTGGCGCTTAAGTGAAGAAGCTTTTATGGAATGGGCAAAACCCGCATTGAACTCATTGAAGCTTCGCGGCTCATGGGGTATCATTGGCGACCAAACCGTAGATAACGGCTTGTATGTATCCTCTCTCGGCACAGGACAAGTAAACTGGCTGGGTGCCGATGGTCAGAAATTATTCTATCGCGGTACTCCTTCTGCCGTTGCTTCTTCTATTACATGGCAGGACATAGCTACACTCGACTTGGGATTTGATGCGCGTTTCTTCCACGGAGATTTCGGTGTAACATTCGACTGGTATCAACGCGATACACGTAATATGATTGTACCGGGTTCGGGCATTGCCTACACATTCGGTGCAGCCGCTCCCAAAGGCAACTACGGTTCTTTAAGAACACGCGGCTGGGAAGTTTCATTGGATTACAACCACCGTTTCAACAACGGATTAGGCATTAATGCCATGTTCACGTTGTCTGATGCCCAAACTGAAATTACAGAATACAGTGATACGCGTTTAATCAGCGATTATTATGTAGGCAAGAAATATGGCGAAATATGGGGCTACAGAACAGAACGTTTGTATCAGAAAGATGATTTCGTATATGACAATAACGGCGAACTGGTTACTGTATGGGCTTTGAACGGAAAAGAAGTAGCAGCAGGAACTCCGGGTGCTAAAGAAATGAACAAACTGAAAGACCCGAACGGAGTATATCAGGACTTCCTGCAATCCGGTGACTTCAAATTTGGTCCGGGCGACGTAAAATATGCCGACTTGAATGGAGACGGAAAACTGGGTAATGGCGCCGGCACTGTAGAAGACCCGGGCGATAAGGAAATAATTGGTAATGAAACACCGAGATTTGAATACGGTATCCGTCTGGGCGCAGATTATAAAGGCTTTGACTTTTCTATCTTTATGCAAGGTGTAGGCAAACGTCAGATATGGGGTAACGGTTTCCTTGCCATTCCCGGTTATAATACTGCCGACGGTGCTATTCCTGACGCTATCGCAAGTGACTACTGGACTGAAGAGAACACAGGAGCATTCTATGCACGCCCATGGAACCAATCCGGCTCGAACGATGCTTACAACTATTACAAACAGTCACGCTATCTGCTGGATATGTCTTATTTCCGCATCAAGAATATCACATTAGGTTATTCTCTTCCGGAAAATATCATAAAGAAAGTACGCATGCAAAAGGCACGCATCTATCTGGCGCTGGAAAACTTCTTTACATTTGACAACCTGAACGGACTTCCTATTGATCCGGAAGCAATCTCCGGTTACTCCATGTTCAATGCAGAGAACTATAACAGCGGCCGTACGGGTGTAGGAACCCCGACTTTCAAGAGTGTGTCAGTAGGTGTACAATTGAACTTCTAATAAACTGAATTATATGAAAAAATATATATTTGCTTTACTTTCTGCCGCAACCTTTATGACAAGCGGGTGCGACTCTATCCTGGAACGTCCGGAATTGACAAAGCCACTGGACGAAACGTATGGAAAGACAGATAACGAATACCGACTCTATGTCAACGAAGCATACCCCGTTTATTTTGTGGGTTACAACAATAGCTGGGGCAGCGCATACGCTCCTTTGAGAGGATACAATTTTTCTGATGACAATGCTTCATCCGGAAAACAGACCTCTTTTGAGAATACCGTTCCCACCAGCCGCGGAAGTTACAACACCAGCGACCTCGCCAACTCCTGGATTTCCCAATACGCAGCCGGCAACTGGAACTTTGCCTGGGTACGCAAATGGAATATAATGATTGACAAACTGGAGAAGTATAAAAGTGCGCTGGAAGAAGAAACCTATAACCACTGGATGGGAGTAGCCCGATTCTTCCGTGGATTTGAATACTGCCGTCTGGTAGAAACTTTTGGTGATGTACCCTATTATGGAAAATCCATTAGCGATGCAGATACCGATGAAATGTATAAAGACCGCACGCCACGCAACGAAGTCATGGAACATGTGTACAATGACTTTGACTTTGCATTAAATAATATCCGTGAAAATGACGGAACCCAATATCTGAACAGATTTATTGCAGCCGGTTTCGTCAGCAGACTGATGTTATTCGAAGGAACTTGGCAGAAATATCATAAGAACGATACTGAACTTGCAAAGAAGTATCTGACTATGGCCAAGGAAGCAGGAGACAAGGTATTAGGAAACAGCCAATGGCAGATTTCCGGTGATTTCAAAAGTCTGTTCGGCTCAACAGACCTAAGCGGCAACAAAGAGGTACTGATGTACAGACACTATGATGCCGGAGTCAACGTAACTCACTGTGTGGCTTCTTACTCTAACGGTACGGAAAGCCAAGGTGGCGCAACATTGGCATTAGCCAAATCATTCATCTGCAATGACGGTAAGGTGTACAAAAAATCAACTGTTGCCGGAGCAGACGAACTTGATGTCAAGAACATGGCCAAAACCCGTGACCCGCGTTTTGAAGCTACATTCTGGGATGAACCTCGTATCCAGGCAGGTACCTTGCTTTATAGCTGGAAATTCATTGACCGTGTAGGCCCGACCTATTTTGGCAAGACTTATCCTCCTCAATATAAAAGTATAACTAATACCAATGATTATCCGGTAATGCGACTGGCAGAGGTCATGTTAAACTGGCTGGAGGCCAAAGCCGAACTGGCTTTGATGGGCGGTGACCCTATCATTCAAGATGACATCGAAAAAACAATCAACCAAATCCGCAAGCGTCCTCTCGATGAAACGGCAATAAAAAAAGGCTTGCAACAAACCGCACCTATGATGTTAAGTGACATCACTGCCGACTTCGACCCGGATAGAGACAAAGGCAATTTGGTAGCAGGAGATTACGAAGTAGATCCGCTGATTTGGGAAATCCGCCGCGAACGCCGCATGGAGTTTGTATACGAGCACTCCCGTTTGCTCGATTTGAAACGTTGGAAGAAACTGCATTATATGAACAACAAAACATATCCGGACACAATGCTCGGCTTATGGGTGAACCTTGCGGAAGAACTACCCAATTATCTTGAAGAAGACAACATAGGCATCACCACCGTAGCAGTTCCCGATGGTAACGGATATAAATACATAGTCTATGACGGAACCAACGCCGATGAAATGACAGGTTTCTATGTGCCGGAAGCAGCCGAAGCAAGAGACGATTTCAGCGATCGTTCATATCTGGCTCCAGTAGGAGAAGCTCAAATCAACGAGTACAATGCTAAGGGATATAAATTGACACAAACCGTTCTCTGGTAACAGAAAAAAGCATAACTCACAACAAGAGGTGTATCAAGAACGAAAGTTTTTCTTCTCGATACACCTCTTTCCTATATATACTTGAATACCAGACAAGAGTGTTTGGTTGTAATTGTAAATTAATAATTATAATACTAAATATTCCAAAATAAGTGTTTTTGATATTAAAATAAAAAGTATCTTTGTTCCATACAAATTCTCCTTAAGTAATACTATTATGAAGAAACTGCTACTATTAACCATCCTGCTATGTAGCTCATTACTGTGTCAGGCACAAAAAGAGCGCATTGTCTTAGGCGATGAACAAACTTCAGAGTATTTTCCAATCCTGAAAGGAAAACGGATTGCAATCTTCTCCAATCACACCGGAATGGTGGGAGACAAGCATTTACTGGACATACTGCTGGAAAACAAATTCAATGTAGTAGCTATTTTCTCACCCGAACACGGCTTTCGCGGAGATGCGGATGCAGGAGAACACGTATCCAGTTCGGTCGACAAGAAAACGGGTGTCCCCATCCTTTCTCTTTACGACGGGAAAGACAAGAAACCGAGCGAAGCATCCATGAGAAAATTTGATATATTGGTTATTGACATCCAGGATGTAGGCTTGCGGTTCTATACCTATTATATAACAATGTGCCGGCTGATGGACGCCTGCGCCGAGTACAACCGCAAGGTATTGTTGCTGGACCGCCCCAATCCAAACGGACATTATGTAGACGGACCGATACTGGACATGAAATACAAATCCGGAGTGGGTTGGTTGCCTATTCCCATTGTACATGGCATGACACTGGGCGAACTGGCATTAATGGTAAACGGAGAACGCTGGTTACCGGCCTCACGCGTGTGCGACCTTACCGTCATACCCTGCAAGAATTATACGCACCAGACAAAATACACATTGCCCATTCCCCCCTCTCCCAACCTGCCGAACATGAAAGCCGTCTATCTGTATCCGGCTACCTGCTATTTTGAGGCCACTCCCGTCAGTCTGGGCAGAGGAACTTCACTCCCGTTCCAGATATACGGACATCCCAATATGACAGGCTATGATTACAGTTTTACGCCCAAAAGTGTTCCCGGCGCCAAAAATCCGCCCCAACTGAACAAGTTATGCCACGGCGTAAACCTCAGTAATATGAGCGACGAAGAGATTTGGAAGCGCGGTGTGGATCTGAGCTACGTAATTGACGCTTACAAGAACCTGAACATAGGCGACCACTTCTTCCGTCCGTTCTTCGAACTGCTGGTAGGAACAGACTATGTCCGTAAGATGATAATAGAAGGAAAGAGCGCCGAAGAAATCAAAAACCGCTGGAAAGGCGATGTGGAAAAGTTCAAGGAACAGCGTAAGCCCTATTTGCTTTATCAAGAATGATTATTCATACAAACCGGAACCTATTAACCAGTAAACACTAATACCCAATCAATACAATGAGCCCGTTATCCGTTATCATCACCATTGCAGCCTATTTTGCAATACTCTTCACAGTATCTTACATTGCCGGCAGAAAAGCAGACAATGCAGGTTTCTTCGTGGGCAACCGCAAATCGTCCTGGTATGTGGTGGCATTTGCAATGATTGGCTCCAGCATATCCGGAGTAACGTATGTATCCGTGCCCGGCATGGTTGCCGCAAGTAACTTCGGCTATCTGCAAATGGTATTGGGATTTATTGCGGGACAATTAATCATCGCCTTTGTTCTGACCCCCTTGTTCTACCGGATGAATCTGGTTTCCATTTACGAATATCTGGAGAACAGGTTCGGCATGTCCTCATACCGTACAGGGGCCTGGTTTTTCTTCATCTCCAAAATGCTTGGAGCGGCAGTACGCCTGTTCCTCGTCTGCCTGACATTACAACTGCTGGTATTCGAACCATTCGGATTACCTTTTATTCTGAATGTGGCCATCACCGTAGCTTTGGTATGGCTGTACACTTTCCGTGGAGGCGTAAAGTCGCTCATCTGGACGGACTCCTTGAAAACGTTCTGCCTTGTGGTATCGGTTGTATTGTGCATCTGCTACATAGCCTCCGACCTTAATTTGTCTTTCACCGGTATGCTCGGTACAATTGCCGACAGCGATATGTCCCGCATATTTTTCTTCGACGATGTCAACAGCAAGCAATACTTCTTCAAGCAGTTCTTTGCCGGAGCATTTACCATGATAGCCATGACCGGATTGGATCAGGACATGATGCAACGCAACCTCAGCTGCAAGAATTTCAAGGACTCACAAAAGAACATGATTACCAGCGTCATTTCGCAATTCTTCGTCATTCTGTTGTTTCTGATGCTGGGTGTACTGCTCTACATATTTGCCGGCAGCCAAGGAATACAAGTGGAGAAAAGTGATGAACTTTTCCCCTTAATTGCTACAGGAAATTACTTCCCCACCGTTGTAGGCATCCTGTTTATTATCGGACTGATTTCTTCGGCTTACTCGGCAGCAGGCTCCGCACTGACAGCCCTTACTACATCCTTCACCGTAGATATTCTCGGCACAAGAGGAAGGACGGAAGAGGAAATCGTAAAAATCCGGAAACGGGTACACATAGGAATGGCCGTAATAATGGGTATTACGATTTTTGTATTCAACCTGCTGAACAATACCAGTGTAATCGATGCCGTATATATTCTGGCAAGCTACACCTATGGTCCTATCTTGGGACTGTTTGCTTTCGGCATCTTCATGAAGCAGCAGGTGCGGGACAAATACATACCGTTAGTCGCCATCGTATCCCCGCTTCTTTGCTTCATCCTGCAAAAGAATTCGGAAGCATGGTTCAACGGTTATCAGTTCAGCTATGAGCTGCTTATATTCAATGCACTGTTCACCTTCATCGGACTCTGCATACTGATAAAGAAAGACAAAAAGAACATTTAACTTAATACATCATCATCATGAGTGTAAGACTCCACTTTTTGCTCAGCATGCTTGCCACCGCCCTTATCCCCCAAACGGGCGGTGCGCAAGAGCTTCCGACAGAAACCCGCCGGGAAATAGGCAAGTTTCTGGATGCCACTGCACGAAAAGAAATATCCGTAGGACATATCACCGTTGACTCTGTTGCCATAAACGGCAACACCCTGCAACTCTTTGCCAACATGAACTGTTCCTACATTCCTTTCCGTGAGGATAATGTAGCCGAAATTTACAAAGGTATCAACGCCTTGTTGCCCACCGAATTTGCAAAGTACAGGCTACAGCTACGCACCAACAGACACAGTATCGAAGAACTGATTCCCCAAGCGTTGCGTTCGAAAAAAGACAAAAAGGCTCTTACATTCAGCCAGGATGTAGAAAAGCCTCTGGTAACCAAAGTTTCCAGACCTTATACTCCAACCAACGGACTGCAAAACCGTCATATTGCCTTATGGCAAAGCCACGGTTTTTACTACGAACCGAAACTCAACCGCTGGGAGTGGCAGCGTGCCCGCTGTCTGCAAACCGTGGAAGACCTGTATACACAGAGCTTCGTATTGCCCTACCTTGTTCCGATGCTGGAAAACGCCGGAGCCAATGTACTGCTTCCGCGTGAACGCGACTGCCAGACTGCCGAAATCATTATCGACAATGACGGTTGCCTTAACACCAACTCTACCTATACCGAACGTACCGCAGACAAGGTATGGCTGCAAGGCACAGGAAAAGGCTTCGCACATCTTCGCCCGCAATACATAGATTTTGAAAATCCTTTTAAAGAAGGTACATTCCGTATCGCAGAAACCGTCAAAAAAGGAAAAGAAAGCACGGCCGAATGGATTCCCGAAATACCTCAAAACGGACAATATGCAGTCTATGTATCCTATCAGACTGTTCCCAACAGCAGTGACGATGCCCTTTATACCGTTTATCATAAAGGCGGGGTATCCCAATTCAAAGTCAACCAGAAAATGGGGGGCGGCACTTGGGTTTATCTGGGAACTTTCGGTTTTGATGCCGGAAAAAGCAATGCCTGCAAGGTGACTCTGAGCAACCGTTCTGCCAAAGCCGGACAAATAGTCACAGCCGATGCCGTAAAGATTGGCGGCGGCATGGGAAACATTGCCCGCCGCATCTCTGAGGAAGGGGCAACCGATAATTTGAAAAGCTCCGACAAAACTGTCAACGCATCAGATGCAGCAAAGAATATACCGGCAGCATATCAACCGTCCTATATCACCGAATACCAAAAGAGCGGTTATCCACGTTTCTGCGAGGCCGCCCGTTACTGGATGCAATGGGCCGGCATTCCGGACAGCGTATATTCCGAAAGCCACGGAAAGAATGATTACACGGATGATTATAAAAGCCGTGGAATATGGGTGAACTACCTGGCGGGCGGTTCTGCCGCCAACCCCACGGAAAAGGGGTTGAATATTCCGGTAGACCTGGCGTTTGCCTTCCACTCGGATGCAGGAACTACCCTCAACGACTCTATCATCGGAACACTCGGCATCTATCAGACCGATGCCTACAACGGAGTATTTGCCAATGGGGCATCACGCTATTTGTCTCACGACCTGACAGACCTGATTCAATCCAATATCGTACGCGACATCCGCACACTGTATGAACCCCGATGGACCCGCCGCGGCAAATGGAATCAATCATACTATGAAGCCCGCGTTCCACGCGTACCGACCATGTTACTTGAGTTGCTTTCTCACCAGAACTTTGCCGATATGCGTTACGGTATCGACCCGCGCTTCCGATTTACGGTAAGCCGCGCTATCTACAAAGGAATGTTGCAGTTTCTCTGTTCGCAATACCGTATGGATTATATAGTACAGCCCTTGCCAGTAGACCACATGGCATTGCGCATGATCGGTGAAAATGAAATCGAGTTGACCTGGGAGGCTGTAAACGACCCGCTGGAACCGACAGCCGCTCCCGAGAAGTACATCGTTTATACGCGTATCGGCAACGGTGACTTCGACAACGGCACAGTAGTGGATAAAAACAGTTACCGCACCGTTCTTCCCGCCGGTATCGTATGCAGCTATAAGGTAACCGCCCTCAACAAGGGTGGTGAGAGCTTCCCTTCTGAAATTCTTTCGGCAGGACAGGCTTTCAACAGCAAAGGTGCAGTATTGGTCATCAACGGATTCGACCGCATCAGTGCTCCCGCCGACTTTGTAGCCCCTGCACCTGCCGACACGCTACTTGCAGGTTTTCTGGACGATTTGGACCATGGAGTGCCTTATATCAAAGACATCAGCTACATCGGAAAGATGAAAGAGTTCCGCCGTTCCATCCCCTGGATGGACGATGACGCATCCGGTTTCGGCGACTGCTACGGCAACTACGAAACACAGGTTATCGCCGGAAATACATTCGACTACCCGGCAGTGCACGGAGCTGCCATACTGAAGGCCGGTTACTCCTTCGTTTCATGCAGTGATGAAGCTGTTGAAAACGGACAAGTTGTCCTGAACGACTACACATACACCGACCTTATTCTCGGCAAAGAGTGCCAGACCAAGATAGGCAGAGGCGGAATAAAGCCTTTGGAGTTCAAGACATTCAGCAAACCGATGCAAGACTGTATTACAGCTTACTGTAGCCAAGGCGGCAATATCTTTATATCAGGCGCCTATGTAGGAACCGACTTATGGGATAACCGCCTGATTCCCGCCAATGAAGAAGACAAGAAATTTGCTACGGAGGTTCTGAAATATAAGTGGCGTACAGGACAAGCCGCCACAATGGGTAAAGCGAAGTGCGTAGCTTCCCCTTTCCCTTCTCTTTCGGGAAACTATACTTACCATAATGAGCTTAATTCGGATTCTTACGCAGTGGAGTCCCCTGACGCCATCGAGCCTGCTACGAAAGAAGCGTATACCATAATGCGCTATTCGGAGAATAACCTGAGTGCCGGAATTGCCTATCAGGGCGAATATAAGACATGCGTCTTAGGATTCCCTTTCGAATCGCTTCGTACGGCAGAAGAAAGAGCATCTCTGATGGACGCTATTCTGACATTTTTCAACAGCAGTACCAAGAAATAAAGAATAATTTATAAAACCAATCATCATTTATGAACCGAAGACTATTCACCAGCGTCCTGTTTGCCTGCCTGCTACCGTTTATGGTGCAGGCACAGCAGGCCGTGTTCCGCTTCGCACAACTGACGGACATCCACTTAAGTCCGAACAACCCCAATCCTACGGAAGATTTATTGCGTTCCATTGCACAAATTAATGCAACCGACAGCATCGATTTCGTATTGGTGACAGGCGACATTGCCGAAGAGGGCGACCGCACCACCATGAAAAAAGTGAAATCATGCCTCGACCTGCTGAAAGTGAAATACTATGTAGCACTGGGTAACCATGAAACCAAATGGAGCGATTCCGGCTGTACTGCCTTCGGAGAGATATTCGGCGGCGAACGGTTTGAATTCGAACACAAAGGTTTTTTGTTCCTCGGTTTTAATTCAGGCCCGCTGATGCGTATGGCATACGGCCATGTTGTCCCTCAGGATATCCGCTGGATGACGGAAACGATGGACCGGTACAATGCCGGCAATTCCCGGCCGGACAAACCTGTAATACTTGTTACCCACTATCCGATGACGGAAGGCGATGTGGACAACTGGTATGAAGTGACGGATGCCGTGCGACCATACAACATACGCCTGTTTATAGGCGGACACTACCACCGCGACCGCGACTTGCGCTATGACGGCATTCCGGGTATCCTGATGCGCAGCAACCTGCGCGACAAGGATGAAAAGCCGGGCTACGGCATTTATGAGATTACAGAAGATTCCATCCTCGTTTATACACAACGCATCGGAGAGCCCAAAAGGCAATGGGCCGCATTCTCGCTGACGGATTCATACTATGACCGTAATGGGAAAGCCGAAAAATATCCCGACTTCTCCGTAAACAAAGAGTATGCACAAGTACAAGAGCAATGGATAGTGCAAACCGGAGCCGGCATCTACTGTTCACCGGCAGTGGAAAAAGACAAAGTATTCGTTGGCGACGACCTGGGACGCCTCACTGCCTATGCCCTTAAAAACGGCAAGAAACTATGGAGTTTCCAATCCGGAAAAAGAATTGTCGGGACACCTGCCGTAAGCGAAGGAATTGTCGTATTCGGTTCCGCCGATTGTAAGATATATGGTCTGGATGCCCAAAACGGTAATCTGTTATGGACAGTAGAAGCTGCCGAACCTGTATTGGGAGCAGTGACAATAGAGAACGGAATTGCCTATATCGGTGCCAGCGACCACACTTTCCGTGCCGTAAACATCCGTACCGGAGAGGTGAAATGGGCTTTTGCAGGCGTAAGAGGCTACATCGAGACCAAACCTTTGGTAACGGACAATAAAGTTATCTTCGGCGCATGGGACAATACCTTATACGCTTTAAATAAAGCAGACGGCAAGGAACTATGGAAATGGACAGGCGGACTGACGCGCATGCACTTCTCCCCTGCCGCCGTATGGCCGGTGGCAGCCGATGGAAAGGTATTCATTACCGACCCGCAACGTGCCATGACCGCCATTGACATAGAAACGGGCAATACCGTATGGCGTACTTTCCAATCCATGGTACGTGAGACAATAGGATTGTCCGAAGACAAAGAACGTATTTACAGCAAGACCATGAACGACAGTATCGTATGTTACTCCACCAAAGGTAACCAACCGCACAAACTGTGGGCATCCAATGTAGGCTTCGGCTACGAGCATGCTCCTTCCATGCAGGTAGAAAAAAACGGAGTCGTATTCGGAAGTACCAAAGAAGGACTTATCTTCGCGCTGGAAGCCGCGACTGGCAAAGTGCTGTGGAAACACAAAACAGGCAATTCGCTCATAAGCACAGTGGTACCGCTCGACAATAACCGGGTGCTGTTTACCGCCACGAGTGGAGAAACCGGAATGCTGAAGTTTAAAATAAAAAAATGAGAATTTTAAAATAATACCTTACAGATATGAAGAAGATTGATTGCTTTATTCCTTTTGCAGGAAAAGAACAGGCTGAAAAGACAGTACAAGGATTACAGGCTACAGGCCTTATCGGTAACATCCGTTTAGTTACGACAGACTCTACGCTCGAGCCATTGCCCGGTTGTGAGATGTTATCCGTAGACATGCCATACAGCAGTACTACCATGAAAACCATTGCCGAAAAAACCGATGCTGAATATACATTGCTATACACCAAAGAAACGACTCTTGAACTGGGTATGTTCGCCTTGGAACGCATGATGCACATTGCAGAAGATTCGGATGCAGGAATGGTCTATGCCGACCATTACCAGATAGCCGACGGCAAGCAGACGAATGCTCCGGTCATCGACTATCAGTTCGGCTCGCTGAGAGACGATTTCAATTTCGGCTCGGTACTCCTTTTCAATACTTCAAAGCTAAAAGAGGCAGCCTGCCGCATGAAATGCAATTATAACTTTGCCGGCCTTTACGACTTACGACTGAAGCTGAGCCAAAAGGCAGACCTCGTGCATATCAATGAATATCTGTACAGTGAAGTGGAAAACGATACACGTAAGAGCGGCGAAAAGATATTCGATTACGTCGACCCGAAGAACCGTAACCGTCAGATTGAAATGGAAGCGGCATGCACGGAACATCTGAAAGAAATCGGTGGCTACCTGAAACCGGAGTTCAAGCAGATTGAGTTCTCTGCCGGAAATTTCGAATACGAGGCATCCGTTATCATCCCCGTACGTAACCGTATACGTACCATCCGCGATGCTATCCGTTCCGTACTGGACCAGAAGGCAGACTTCAAGTTCAATCTTATCATCATCGACAACCACTCCACCGACGGAACGACAGAAGCCATCGACGAGTTTAAGAATGACGAGCGCCTCATCCATATCATCCCCGAACGCAACGACCTCGGCATCGGCGGTTGCTGGAACATGGGCGTACACCACCCCAAATGCGGCAAGTTTGCCGTACAATTGGACAGTGACGACGTATATGCCGATGAAAACACATTGGCCACCATGGTACGTGCTTTCTACGAACAGAACTGCGCCATGGTAGTAGGTACTTACATGATGACGGACTTCAACATGAACATGATTGCTCCGGGCATCATCGATCACAAGGAGTGGACACCGGACAACGGACGTAACAATGCCCTCCGTATTAACGGTCTGGGTGCGCCGCGCGCATTCTATACTCCGGTACTGCGCGAAGTAAAAGTGCCCAATACGAGCTATGGCGAAGATTATGCCCTTGGACTGAATTTCTCCCGCCAATACCAGATAGGCCGTGTCTATGACGTTGTTTACAACTGCCGCCGCTGGGACGACAACTCGGATGCCTCATTGGACATCGTCAAAATGAACGGGCACAACCTTTACAAAGACCGTATCCGCACGTGGGAGTTGCAGGCACGCATTGCTATGAACAAGAAAAACGGTAAATGACCTATGAATCAAACCATACACAATCTTCTAACCGAACAGCTTGCTTCCTGGGAAACGGCGCGTAATAACTACGCCGCCCTTTCCGGAGTGCAGGTGAAAGAACTGAATGTAAACGGCACCCTTTATAAAGTACAGTTCAATCCGGCACGTATCGTATCTTCCGGAGCCAAAGTAGATGCAAAGTCCATTAAGGAACGTAAATGCTTTCTCTGCCCCGCCAACTTGCCGGCAGTGCAAAAAGGCATCCCGTTCGAAGGACACTACAACATATTGGTCAATCCGTTTCCCATATTCCCCCGTCATCTGACGGTACCGGAAACCGCACATGTCGCCCAGCGCATAGCTCCCCGCTTCGGGGATATGCTGGACCTGGCACGGCAACTGACCGACTACACCATTTTTTACAATGGTCCCAAGTGCGGCGCTTCCGCTCCCGACCACGCCCACTTCCAGGCCGGTAACAAAGGTTTCATGCCTATTGAACAAGACTGGCGTGGACAAGTAGCAGGTAAAGTAGCCGACTACGGTCAGGCCACCCTATGGTGGCTGAACGATGCCCCGCGCACTACGCTCGTCATCGAATCTGCTGACCGCAAGACGACGATTAAGCTGTTCGACACCGTTTATCACTCACTGGACATACAGCCCGGTGAAGACGAACCGATGATGAATGTCCTTGTAATGTACGAAGACAACAAATGGATTGTATTTGTCTTTCCTCGTGCCAAGCATCGTCCGGCATGTTATACGGCCGAAGGCGACGCCAACCTGCTGAGCAGTCCTGCCTCCGTAGACTTAGGCGGCGTATTCATCACCCCCGTCGAGAAAGATTTCATCAAAATAACGGCAGAAGACATCGCACAGATATTGAGTGAAGTATGCCTTTCTCCCGCAGATTTCCAAAAGGTGCGGAAACGCATCCAAAGCCAACTGTAATATCCGTCACCCCCTTAAATAAATAAGTATGAAAGAGCCCAAAGTAGAAGTCGGCATCCTATTCGAGCCACAGATAGAATTTATCCTGCTTACCCCCTACCACGTATCCGGCAAGGAAGTCAACGACAAGCAGACTGTTACCTACGACGAAGGTAAAATCCTTTGGAACGGCAGGCAATATGACGAATTAGTGTTTGAACCCCTGCAAGAATCCGTTGCGGCATTCGAGTTGCTGGACGTGACTATCGGGATAAACTTCCACTGGGAACGCAAAGAAGACCAACGCTTCCAGGGTTCTTTAAAGATTATCGTAGAGAACGGCAAGCTGACTGGTATCAATGTCATCCGCGTGGAAGATTACCTGACCAGCGTCATCTCCAGCGAGATGAGTGCAACCGCTTCTCTGGAACTGCTGAAGGCACATGCAGTTATCTCGCGCAGCTGGCTGCTTGCAAACCTTTCCGGTTTGCAAACTGACAAATTACAACTGCCTGTTGGTAATGATACCATACGGAATAAAAACGCAAACCAAGACAACGCAGCCAATTGCCAACTGTCAACTGCCGACTGTCAATTGAAATGGTATGAGCGCGACTCCCATACCCATTTCGACGTATGTGCGGATGACCACTGCCAGCGCTATCAGGGGATAACGCGCGCTTCCACCGATATAGTCCGCCAGGCGATAGCCGCCACCCGCGGACAGGTACTTATCTCAGAAGGCAAAATATGCGATGCCCGCTTCTCCAAATGCTGCGGCGGAGCATTCGAAGAGTTCCAGTATTGCTGGGAAGATATCAAATATCCCTATCTTGCCAAACAGCGCGATTATCTGACAGGAAATGAAAAGACTGCTCCCGAACTGCCCGACCTGACTCAGGAGTCCGAAGCCGACCGCTGGATACGTACTTCCCCCGAAGCATTCTGCAATACCACGGATAAGAAAATCCTGTCACAGGTTCTCAACAATTACGACCAGGAAACCACCGATTTCTACCGTTGGAAAGTAGAATATACTCAAGACGAACTCTCTGCCCTCATACTGAAACGCTCCGGCATAGACTACGGGCAGATAATCGACCTTGTTCCCGTGGCCCGCGGCACCTCCGGACGCCTTTGGAAACTGAAAATCGTAGGTACGAAGAAGACGCTGACTATCGGGAAAGAACTGGAAATCCGCCGGACGCTTTCTCCTTCACACCTTTACAGCTCCGCCTTTGTCGTAGACCGTGCAGAAGTGTCGGAAGCCGGCATCCCCGGGCGTTTCATCCTCACCGGAGCCGGATGGGGACATGGCGCAGGTCTCTGCCAGATAGGTGCTGCCGTAATGGGAGAACAAGGATACAAATACGATGAGATATTGCTGCATTACTACATCGGCGCCAGTATCGACCAACTATATGACTAATCCTATAACAGAAAAACAATTGACAGAATGAACAATATCAAGAAAATATCCCCCTGGGCATGGGTCCCTACCTTATATTTCGCACAGGGTATCCCCTACTTTATCGTAAACAACATCTCCGTACTGATGTTTGCCAAAATGGGTGTACCCAATGGAGACATGGCGCTATTTACCAGCCTGCTGTATCTGCCATGGACTATCAAACCCTTCTGGAGTCCGTTTGTAGACATTATCAGAACCAAAAGATGGTGGGTAGTTTCCATGCAGATTCTTATGTCGATAGCTTTCATCCTGCTGACCCTGACCATTCCGCATCCGGACGAAGCGACCATGGCGGCGGGCACGACTCCTATCAGTATGTTCACCGTAACCTTGATACTGTTTATCATCACGGCATTCGCTTCCGCCACACACGATATTGCCGCAGACGGGTTTTATATGCTGGCATTGAAATCGGGCGAGCAGGCTGAGTTTGTCGGTATCCGAAGCACTTTCTACCGCCTTGCGTCTATCTTCGGACAAGGAGTGCTCGTAGCCATTGCCGGTGCCATCGAACTGAAATACGACAACATTCCGCTGTCGTGGACTATCACGATGCTGGTTACGGCCGTTATGTTCAGCATAGTAAGTTTTTATCACCTTTTCATGATACCCAAACCGTCTTCCGACAAATCAGTCTTGGCCCCGGGAACAGCCGGTGCCAAGGCTATTTTCAAGGAGTTCGGACGCACTTTCGCCACCTATTTTACCAAACCGGGTGTACTGCTTGCCATTGTATTCATGCTGCTCTACCGGCTGCCCGAGGCATTCCTCATCAAGATGTGCATGCCTTTCCTTGTTGCCGGTAAAGAGGCGGGAGGCTTAGGGCTTTCCACGGCAGAAGTAGGCATCGTATACGGCACTATCGGTGTGATATTCCTCACATTGGGCGGTATTCTCGGCGGCATATTCGCATCGCGCATCGGATTGAAGAAATCCATCTGGTGGATGGCGGCATGTATGACACTTCCCTGCCTGACTTTTGTCTACCTGGCTATTTGCCAGCCCGAAAACCTGTTTGCCATATCAACGGCGATTGCTATCGAACAGTTCGGCTACGGCTTCGGTTTCACAGCCTATATGCTCTATATGATGTATTTCTCCGAAGGCGAGTTCAAGACATCACACTATGCTATCTGCACCGCATTCATGGCGCTGAGCATGATGATTCCGGGCATGTTTGCCGGTTACATTCAGGAAGCTATCGGCTATACCAACTTCTTCTGGATGGTAATCGCATGCTGCATTGCCACTGTGATAGTCACCGTCTTTGCCGACAGGCGGATAGACCCCGAATACGGCAAGAAATAAAAGATTGATAAACGAACCATAAAGATACCCATTATGAAAAAACATCTCGTTCTCTGTATCCTTTGCACCCTTTGCTGCGTGGCATACGCACAGAAAATAAAAATAAAGACCGGCATCGAAGTGCTGAAAGAGCAAAACTTCAAATGCCTGGAAGGTAAACGTGTGGGACTGATTACCAATCCTACGGGAGTAGATAATCACATGAAATCCACCATCGATATTCTGCACGAAGCGCCGAACGTGAATCTCGTGGCACTCTATGGTCCGGAACATGGCGTACGCGGCGATGTACATGCCGGCGATCACGTAACGGACATCAAGGATGCCTCAACCGGACTGCCCGTCTATTCCCTCTACGGCAAGACACGTAAAGCGACTCCGGAGATGCTGAAGGACATTGACGTACTGGTATACGACATCCAGGACATCGGCTGCCGCTCATTCACCTACATCAGTACCATGGGACTTGCCATGGAAGCCGCTGCCGAGAACGACAAGGAATTTATCGTACTGGATCGCCCCAATCCCGTAGGCGGATTGAAGATAGAGGGTAATCTGACAGAAGATGACTGCATTTCCTTTGTCAGCCAATTTAAAATTCCGTACCTTTACGGACTCACTTGCGGTGAGTTGGCTTTCATGCTGAATGGGGAAAAGATGCTGAAAGACGGCAAGCAATGCAAATTGCAGGTTGTAAAGATGAAAGGCTGGAAGCGCAAGATGGACTATACACAGACCGGATTGCAGTGGGTTCCTTCTTCTCCGCACATTCCGCACCCGCACTCCGCATTTTTCTATCCCGTGAGCGGCATTTTGGGAGAGTTGGGCTATATGTCTATCGGAGTAGGTTACACGATTCCGTTCCAGATGTTCGCTGCCCCGTGGGTGGAAGCCGAGAAGCTTGCCAGAAACCTGAACGGGCTGAACGTACCGGGTATCGTCTTCCGACCGATGTACCTGAAACCGTTCTACTCCGTAGGTAAAGGAGAGTTGCTGCAGGGCGTGCAAGTGCACATCATGGATTTCGGCAAAGCACCGCTAAGCGAGATACAGTTCCTCGTAATGCAGGAAGTAGCCGCGCTCTACCCCGACCGTGCCGTATTTGACCATGCGGATAAAGGCCGTTTCGCCATGTTCGACAAGGTAAGCGGCTCAAAACAGATACGCGAACGCTTCAGCAAGCGCAACCGTTGGGAAGACATCCGCGACTATTGGTACAAAGATGTCGAGGAGTTCCGTAAACTGTCGAAGCAGTATTATTTATATAAATAATTTGACAAGTATAAAAAACGGTAAGTCGCATACTGAATATCATTCGGTTGTATATTGAATGCACTTCCCTATAAAGTCCTTTCACAAGTTATTGCGACAAGGATTGCGGGAAGAAGCACAGGAGTAAAAAGATCTATACATTATGGAAAAGAGTAACTACATGGCTTTCCTGCAGGAAGCGAGACAATTCATTCCGCAGGAGAGGATTTACACCGACGAACTCCGTCGGCTGGCTTGGGGAACAGATGCCGGTTTCTACCGCCTCATCCCGCAAATCGTAATCCGTTCGGAAGGAGAAGAGGAAATCTCCCGGCTGCTGAAACTTGCCGGCAGCCACAACCTGCCCGTCACTTTCCGGGCAGCAGGAACCAGCTTATCCGGACAAGCCATCAGTGACTCCATACTTATTGTAGCCGGCAAACATTGGGAAGGCTACAGCATATCTCCCGACCACGAAGAAATCACCCTGCAGCCCGGCATCATCGGACAACGGGTCAATGAATTGCTGGCCCCTTTCGGACGGAAATTCGCTCCCGACCCTGCCTCCGTAAAAAGCGCCATGGTGGGCGGTATCGTCATGAACAACGCTTCGGGCATGAACTGCGGTACGCATGCCAACAGCGACAAGGTGCTTCTCTCCGCCCGCATCGTACTGGCTGACGGAACGGTTCTCGACACCGGAGACAGCGTAAGCCGCGCCGCATTCGAAGTGACACACCGCGATTTCATCCGGCGCATCTGCACGCTCCGCGATGAAGTGCGTGCCGACGGGAAACTGGCGGAACGCATCCGCTACAAATACTCCATAAAGAATGTAACCGGTCTGAACCTGCTCCCTTTTGTCCGCTTCGACGACCCGTTCGATATCATAGCCCATCTTATGGTGGGTTCGGAGGGAACACTCGCATTCCTCTCGCAAGTGACTATGAAAACGGAGTATGACTACCCTTGCAAGGCAAGTGCCATGCTCTACTTCAAGACCATAAAAGAAGCTTGCCGTGCTGTGGTAGCCATGAAAAAACTAACCGACGGCAATGGTGAGTGGACCGTAAAAGGAGCAGAGCTGCTGGACTGGAAATCTCTGGCATCGGTAAGCGACCCCGTATTCCTGAAGTATAAGGGCGAAATATGTTCATCCACCCTGCCCGGCGTAGAACCGGGAGACGAAACCGGACTGACCGCCGTGCTGACCGAGACCAAAGCCCGCAGCACGGAAGAACTTCGGCAGAACATCCGTACGATAGAACAATGCCTTTCCGCTTTCCAGACCTACACGCCCGTATGCTTCACCGACAAGCCCGAAGAATATTCGAAGTACTGGGCCATCCGCTCCGGCATCTTCCCTTCCGTGGGCGGGACGCGGAAACCGGGAACAACGTGCCTCATCGAAGATGTGGCTTTCCACATCGAGGACCTGCCCGAAGCAACCGCCGAATTGCAGCAACTCATAGCCCGTCACGGTTACGAGGATGCCTGTATATACGGACATGCGCTGGAGGGGAACTACCACTTCATCCTCAATCAGTCTTTTAGCAGCGAAGCCGAAGTGAAACGCTACGAAGACCTGATGAATGATGTCAAGACACTGGTTGCGGACAAATACGACGGCTCGCTGAAAGCAGAACACGGTACGGGCAGAAACATGGCTCCTTTTGTACGCCACGAATGGGGAGATGCAGCCTATGAGGTGATGAAAGCCGTCAAAAACCTGTTCGACCCGAAAGGTCTGTTGAATCCGGGCGTTATTTTCAATGACGATCCGAAATGCCATATCAAAAATTTCAAACCGCTTCCGCTGATTCCTTTGGATGCCCAAAATCCGGCAGCCAAAGTAAACCGCTGCATCGAATGCGGCTTCTGCGAAGTGAACTGCCTGTCCTGCGGCTTCACCCTCTCCTCAAGACAGCGCATCGTGCTGCAAAGGGAGATAGCCCGCCTTCGACAGAGCGGCGAAGCCCCCGAACGTCTCGCCCTACTGGAAAAACAATACCGCTATCCCGGCAACCAGACCTGTGCCGGCGACGGCCTCTGTTCCATGTCCTGTCCTATGGGAATCAATACGGGTGACCTGACACACATCATCCGCCAGAAAGAATTGCCGCAAGGCAGCATGGGATATAAGGCCGGCAATTTCGCCGCCAATCACTTCGCCGGCATAAAAAGTGCACTGCGCCCCGTATTGGGACTTGCCAACCTCGGTCATTCCGTATTGGGAACCAAAGCGATGAGCTGCATCACCAAAGGCATGCACAACGTTCTCGGCATCCCCCTTTGGACACCGGCAATGCCCAAAGCCTATTCAATTAAAAGTTCACAATTGACAATTGACAACGATACCCTGCGGAATAAGAACGCGGACAAAGACAGTGCGACTAATGGTCAATTGAAAGTGGTTTATTTCCCCAGTTGCATCAACCAGACAATGGGACTGCCAAAGAAATCGCCTGTGGAGCAGGCATTGGCGAGCAAAATGATTGCCTTGTTGCAAAAAGGCGGTTACGAAGTCATCTTCCCCGAAAACATGGAAAAGCTTTGCTGCGGCACAATCTGGGAAAGCAAGGGAATGCTTGACATTGCCGACCGCAAATCTGCCGAACTGGAGGCAGCCTTGTGGAAAGCCAGCGAACAGGGCAGGTATCCTGTATTGTGCGACCAAAGCCCGTGCCTGCACCGGATGCGCGAAACTATCCATAAGATGAAGCTTTACGAACCGGCAGAGTTCATATATACATTCCTGCGTAACAGACTGGTATTCACCCCTACCGACCGCCCTGTGGCAGTCCACATCACCTGTTCCATGCGCAAGATGGGGCTTGCCGATACAATTACAGCCTTGGCACGTCTCTGCTCATCCAAAGTCATCGTGCCCGAAGAAGTAGGCTGCTGCGGCTTTGCCGGCGACCGCGGCTTCACATATCCCGAACTGAACGCATACGCCCTGCGCAAGCTCCGCCCCCAGATAGAAGCAGCCGGCGTAAGCATCGGATATTCCAACAGCCGTACCTGTGAAATCGGGCTGACAACCAACTCCGGCATTCCGTACGTGTCCATAGTCTACCTGGTAGATGAATGTACCCAACCCGCAACCGTTAAACTCAACAACTAACTTAACACACAAAAATCATGAGTAGTACAGTAAAAACAAACAAGCGCATCCTTGCCCTCGACATCCTTCGCGGTGTCACCATTGCAGGCATGATTATGGTTAACAACCCCGGTACATGGGCGCATATCTATGCCCCCCTGCGTCATGCGGAATGGAACGGTCTTACCCCCACCGACCTTGTATTCCCGTTCTTCATGTTCATCATGGGAATTTCCACATACATCTCCCTGAAAAAGTATAATTTCGAATTCAGCCGTGCCGCCGGCATGAAGATTCTGAAACGTACCATACTCATCTTCCTCATTGGTATGGGTATCGGCTGGTTCTCGAAGTTCTGTTATTACTGGACTTCTCCCACGGAGGGCATCGGCTTCGGCGCCCAACTGTGGGAAGCCGCATGGACATTCGACCGCATCCGTATCCTGGGTGTCATGCAGCGTCTGGCCCTTTGCTACGGTGCTACCGCTATCATTGCGCTGACCATGAAGCACCGCAACATTCCCTATCTCATTGCTACCCTACTGGCAGGCTACTTCATCCTGTTGGTTTGTGGCAATGGATTTGCCTACAACGATACGAACATCCTTTCTGTTGTAGACCGTGCCATCCTTACCCCCGCACATATGTACAAGGATAACGGCATCGACCCGGAGGGCTTACTAAGCACCATCCCTGCCATAGCTCATGTACTGTTGGGCTTCTGTGTAGGCCGTATGATGCTCGAAGGAGGCAAGGCTGATGAAAGCCGTGAAAGTATGCTGAACTCGCATCTTATCAAACTGTTTTTAGCCGGTACCATCCTTACATTCGCCGGCTTCCTGCTGAGTTACGGATGCCCCATCAACAAGAAAATATGGTCGCCTACCTTCGTACTGGCTACCTGCGGATTGGCTTCCAGCTTCCTGGCGCTGCTCATCTGGATTATCGATGTGAAAGGCTATAAGAAATGGAGCCTCTTCTTCGAGTCGTTCGGTGTCAATCCTTTATTCATGTACGTACTGGGCGGTGTGCTCGGCATTCTCTTCGGCAGCATTTGCTTCCCGTGGGGCGAAGGTAACATCAGCATACACGGATTTCTGTACAAAGTGCTGTTGATGCCTGTATTCGGCGAAACCGGCGGTTCGCTGGCATATGCGTTGCTGTTCGTCGGCATCAACTGGTGCATCGGCTACCAACTCTATAAACGGAAGATTTACATAAAACTATAATCGAATAAACTCAAAACAAGTAATAATATGATTCTAATAGCAGACAGTGGCTCTACAAAGACCGACTGGTGTGTTGTAGAGAACGGACAACTCATCCGGCAGATATTTACGAAAGGAACCAATCCTTTCTTTCAATCGGAAGAGGAAATCAGTAATGAGATTGCGACAGCACTGTTGCCCCGGTTAACAACCGATGCATTGGATGCTGTATATTTCTACGGTGCGGGATGCGGATTTCCCGACAAGATAGCCATGGTTCACCGTGCCATCACCAAGCATCTCCGGGTAAAGGGAGAGGTGGAAGTAAACACAGATATGCTGGCGGCAGCCCGCGGACTTTGCCAGCACGATGCCGGCATTGCCTGCATCATGGGTACAGGCTCCAACTCATGCTACTATGACGGCAAGCAGATTGTATCCAACGTATCTCCACTGGGATTCATCCTCGGAGATGAAGGCAGCGGCGCCGTATTGGGCAAGTTGCTGGTGGGCGATATTCTGAAAAACCAGATGACTCCCGAACTGAAGGAGAAGTTCCTCACGCAGTTCAACCTGACACCCGCCGACATCATCGACCGTGTATACCGCAAGCCGTTCCCCAACCGTTTTCTGGCAAGCCTCTCTCCGTTCCTTGCACAGAACCTGGACGAACCCTGCATACGCACGCTGGTATCGGACAGCTTCAAGGCATTCCTCAAACGTAACGTGATGCAGTACGAAAACTACCGTGAAAGCAAGGTACACTTTATCGGCTCCGTGGCTTTCTATTACAAGACGATATTGGCCGAAGCTGCCAGCGAAATGGGTATCCGGCTGGGTACGGTCATCAAGAGTCCGATGGAAGGTCTGATAGAATATCACAAGTAATCGCAAATAGTAAACCGTAAACTCGTAAATAGCCTTATGTTTGTAAAAATCTCAGAGCAACCTTCGCTCTACAACGACTTGGAAAAGAAGTCTGTCCGTGAAATACTGGAAGACATCAACAGGGAAGACCAGAAAGTGGCGCTTGCCGTACAAAAGGCAATACCGCAAATAGAGAAATTAGTGACACAAATCGTACCCCGCATGAAACAAGGCGGACGCATTTTCTATATGGGTGCCGGCACAAGCGGCCGCCTCGGCGTGCTCGACGCCTCCGAAATACCACCGACATTCGGCATGCCGCCTACCTTGATTATCGGTCTGATAGCCGGCGGAGACACTGCCCTGCGCAATCCCGTGGAAAATGCGGAAGACGACATGCAACGCGGCTGGGAAGAACTGGTAGAACGCAATATTACGGACAAGGATACGGTTATCGGCATAGCGGCCTCCGGTACAACCCCCTACGTTATCGGTGCGCTGCACGAAGCCCGCGAGCATGGTATCCTGACGGCTTGCATCACCAGCAATCCCGATTCGCCAATGGCTGCAGAATCCGATGTACCTATCGAAATGATTGTAGGACCTGAATACGTTACAGGAAGCTCGCGCATGAAGTCGGGTACAGGTCAGAAGATGATTCTGAATATGATTACCACTTCCGTAATGATACAGTTGGGTCGTGTGAAAGGCAACAAGATGGTGAATATGCAGCTCAGCAACAAGAAACTGGTGGATCGTGGCACGCGTATGCTGGTCGAGGAACTGGGACTTGACTACGGAAAGGCCAAGGCGCTCTTGCTGATGCACGGCTCGGTGAAGAAAGCGGCAGACGCTTACCGGGCCAAGGAATGACAACTGGCAGATTCACTACAGAGCACACAGAGATCTCACCCGGTTTTCAGACAGAAGAACAAAAGAACGGAAAAATAAACTCTGCCTTGCCGCATGCGGCACCTTCCACACAGTTTATGTTCCCGGTTCTTCTGTCCGAAAATCCACTTATAGCAAACAAAATATGAAAACACTTACCAGCATCCTTGTACTTCTGTTCGGTCTGCAGGCAGCCACCGCACAGCCTTTGCAGCGGGTAGCTCCCGAACAGGCGGGACTGGATTCCCGCAAACTGATGTATGCCGATGAAGCCATTGAAACGGCCATCGCCGGCAAAGAGATTCCCGGCGCCGTACTTGCAGTGGTACGCAACGGCAAAATGGCCTATCTGAAGGCATACGGCAACAAACGGATTTATCCGGACACAGAACCTATGACCGTAAATACCGTTTTCGATATGGCATCCTGCAGCAAGTCCATATCCACAGCCGTATGCACCATGATTCTGGCAGAACGCGGAAAGATACGCCTGCTCGATCCTGTAAACCGCTACATCCCCGGCTTCAAGGACTGGGAGAGCGAAGACGGAAAAAACAAAAAGGTAATCCGCATAGCCGATTTGCTGACACACAGTTCCGGACTCCCGCCTTATGCCCCGGCTGCGGAGCTGGAACAGAAATACGGTTCTCCCAACCCGGCAGGGCTGATGGAGTACATCGCCGGATGCAAACGTGATTTCAAGCCGCAAACCGGCTTTCAGTACAGCTGCCTAAACTTCATCACCCTGCAACACATCATAGAGGCCGTCAGCGGACAATCCTTGCGCGACTTTGCCCGTGAAAACGTCTTCGACGTACTGGGTATGAAGCATACCGATTATCTCCCTTGCCTACGCGACAAGAACGGCAAGTGGATAAATACTGTTCCCCTACCGGAAAACATTGCACCGACAGAGAAACAACCCGACGGGCAGGTTCTTTGCGGACAGGTGCACGACCCGCTTGCACGCATTCTCAACGGCGGCATCAGCGGCAATGCAGGCGTATTCTCCTGCGCCGAAGACATTGCCATACTTTGTGCCGCCCTGCAAAACGGCGGAGAGTGGAACGGACATCGCATTCTCAGTCCGCAAGGCGTAAAGACCATGCGCACCGTACCCCGTGCTACAGCGGGTCTGGGCCGCTCACCGGGTTGGGATGTATGTAGCCCCTACGCATCCAATGCCGGCGATTTCTTCGGTCCGAATACCTACGGGCATACGGGCTACACCGGTACATCTGTCGTAATCGACCCCGACAATGACACGTCCGTAATCCTGCTGACTAACGCCGTGCATCCGGAAGACGGACACAGCGTGGTACGCCTGCGCTCACTGGTAGCCAACGCAGTGGCAGCCTCTCTGTATCCCGCTCCGCGCACATATACGGACCATTATTACAAACGTTTTCTCCAGTTCATGGACGAACCTGCCATCGGCAGCAAAGATATAGTCATGCTGGGCAACAGCCTGACGGAAAACGGTGGTGACTGGGCCGCCCGCCTTGGCAACAAGCACGTACGCAACCGCGGCATTATCGGTGATGAGGTAATGGGTGTGTACGACCGCCTGCACCAGATATTGCCAGGACAACCTGCCAAACTATTCCTGCTTATCGGCGTAAACGATGTTTCGCACGACCTGACAGCCGACAGCATCGCCGGTATGATTCGCATGACGGTAGAGCGCATCCGGAAAGAGTCTCCCGACACCAGGCTTTACCTGCAAAGCCTGCTTCCTATCAACGAAAGTTTCGGCCGTTACAAAAGACTGGCAGGCAAGACAAATATGATACCCGAAATCAACAAACAACTGGAAGCACTTGCCAAAGAAAAGGGCCTGACGTACATCAATCTCTTCCCTTTATTCACCGAGAAAGGAAGCAATGTATTACGTGCCGATTTGACAACAGACGGATTACACCTGAAAGAAGAAGGCTATAAAATATGGGCGAAAGCCCTCAGGAAAAAGATTTAGAGAAAACACATGACACGCATATAAACGGAAAAAGGTGATAAAGAACAAACTTTACCACCTTTTCTGTTTTTATATCCAATCAATCAGTCTGCAATACCTTCCAAACATACATCAAAGGTCAATGACGTATAACCGGGAATATCACCGGATGAACTGCCGCTTGCACCATATCCGCTCTGCCAGGGAATATACAGCATCCAACGCTCACCGGCCCGCATATATTGCAAAGCCCATGTCCAGCCTGCAATAACTTCGGATACCATAAATTCGGAAGGGGAATTAAACGCCGTAGGCCATTTGGATTCGGGAGAGTTTTCGGACAAGGGATCTGATAAAGGCAACGGAATTTCACGGTCTGTTGCTCCGAAACCGTCAAAATTGCCATCGAACTCTTCTCCGGTAATGAAAGTACCACGATAGAAAACGCTTACCTTTTCCGTGAACAACGGGTATGCCCCGCTATCTGTTTTCCACAACTTCTTGCAATACACATACTGAGGACGTAAAGTACCATTGACCCCGGTACCGCTGGTCGGCACGGATATGGCATACAACGTGCCAATCTCCATCTTCTCGGCATCTTCAAGCGAAGCCACGATATTATCGCCGGTCTTACCTTTTATGGAATCAATAAAAGCTTCATTACGCGGTACCCAGTTATCATATTTTCCGGCCTCCTCCACTTCTTCGCAAGCCACAAACGCACCTGCTATGAACAGCAAGAAGGGTAAAAACAAAAGGAACGGTCTCTTCATCTGATTATAAATTACGGGATTACTATTATTCGGCATTTGTCTCCCGGCATTCAGGGCACAGCTTTTTCGCTACACTCTGAACGGCAGGGACAAACAAAATACATTTTATCTTATTGCAGCGTTTTCAGCAAAGACGTAATGCTTACGCGGTCTGCAATGATATTGTTCAGTTCGGAGATAGCCACACGCTCCTGCTGCATCGTATCGCGGTTGCGCAGCGTTACGCAGTTATCTTCCAACGTCTGGTGGTCTACGGTTACACAATACGGAGTACCGATAGCGTCCTGACGGCGGTAGCGCTTGCCGATGCTGTCTTTCTCGTCGTACTGGCAATGGAAGTGGAACTTCAGGTCGTTGATAATCTCACGAGCCTTTTCGGGCAGACCGTCCTTCTTCACCAGCGGCATAACCGCCAGTTTCACCGGAGCCAGCGCAGCAGGCAATTTCAGCACCACGCGGGTTTCGCCGTTCTCCAGCTGCTCCTCACAATAAGAAGCCGACATGATGCTAAGGAACATACGGTCTACGCCGATAGAGGTTTCGATAACGTACGGAGTATAGCTTTCATTGGTTTCCGGGTCAAAGTACTTGATGTTCTTGCCGGAGAATTTCTCGTGCTGGGACAAATCGAAGTTGGTGCGGCTATGGATGCCCTCTACTTCCTTAAAGCCGAACGGCATCAGAAACTCGATGTCGGTAGCGGCATTTGCATAGTGGGCCAGTTTGTCGTGGTCGTGATAGCGGTAATGGTCGTCGCCGAATCCCAGCGCCTTATGCCATTTCAAACGGGTTTCTTTCCAAGTCTTGAACCAGTCGAGCTCAGTGCCCGGTTTTACAAAGAACTGCATTTCCATCTGCTCGAACTCGCGCATACGGAAGATGAACTGGCGCGCAACGATTTCGTTACGGAAAGCCTTACCTATTTGTGCGATGCCGAAAGGAATCTTCATACGTCCTGTCTTCTGCACGTTCAGATAGTTCACAAAAATACCCTGAGCCGTTTCCGGACGGAGGTAAACCTTCATCGCACCTTCCGAAGTGGAACCCATTTCGGTAGTGAACATCAGGTTGAACTGACGGACTTCCGTCCAGTTCTTCGTACCGCTGATAGGGCAAACGATTTCTTCGTCCAGGATTATCTGGCGAAGCTCTTCAAGATTGTTGTCGTTCAGCGCTTTGGCAAAACGTTCGTGCAAAGCGTCGCGCTTGGCCTGATGCTCCAGTACGCGGGCGTTCGTGCTGCGGAACTGTGCTTCGTCGAAAGCCTCACCGAAACGCTTGGCGGCCTTCGCCACTTCCTTGTTTATCTTGTCGTCATACTTGGCGAGCTGGTCTTCAATCAATACATCGGCACGATAACGCTTCTTTGAATCGCGGTTATCAATCAAGGGGTCGTTAAACGCATCCACGTGTCCGCTTGCTTTCCAGATTGTAGGGTGCATAAAGATAGCCGAGTCGATGCCTACGATGTTTTCGTGCAGCAGCACCATGCTCTGCCACCAGTATTGTTTGATGTTATTTTTCAGTTCCACACCCATCTGACCGTAATCGTATACGGCTCCCAGTCCGTCATAGATGTCGCTGGAAGGGAATACGAATCCGTATTCCTTGCAGTGTGATACGAGTTTCTTAAAAACGTCTTCCTGTGCCATTTTTTATTGTATCTTAATTAATTCGAAATCTTTGTTCAGTTAAAAAGCGCCACAAAGATAGGGATTTATCTTATATGTAGGGCAACGGGGGTATTAATTTATGGTAATGTTTGTAGCCACAAACCCATAAAACAGTTATATGCGGTGTAATCAGACAGCGAATTGCAAATACTAATCCTTTTTCAGGGCAATACATATCTCTACCAGCGGATGCCAGACAAGGTTACCGAATACTTTCTATTTCTTAACACTCCCGGAGTTATATCCGGCTTATTCCTCTGCCGCCTCTTGACTCGCGAGGGTCTTACCTTTCCGAATATATATTACCTGTTCCGGATACTCGAAGAAAAGGGCCATAAGAGCCGCCCGAACTTTTTTATAATTTCTCGCACGGTATATCATTACTTTCCCCGTGTCGGACGACAAGAAAAATGTAGATTTCAGGAAAGCATCATATTTCAACAACAGGGCATCGTACATATCCAAAAGAAAAATAAGCATTATCGCAAATGGAGAGAAAGAAAACTGCAATTATATCCTGCTATTTCTCTCATTACCGGACATTTTACTTAAAAGTATAAAAGTCGTATCCAAAAGTGCAAGAAAAAAGCGTGTTCTCCCGCTACATTTGTGGTGTACAACAATTAAATAATATTATGAAAAAACTTTTCCTTCTACTCGCTACGGCAGCTGCCACAACCGGTATGCTTCAGGCACAGAACCCGGTTATCAGGAACCAGTTTTCTGCCGACCCCACGGCACGGGTATTCAACGGTAAGGTATATATCTACCCTTCGCACGACATACCCAGCCCAGTAAAACATCTGAAAGAATGGTTCTGCATGGCCGACTATCATGTATTTACCTCGACCAACTTGACCCACTGGACTGACCTGGGAGTTATTCTCTCCCAAAACGAAATTCCCTGGGTACAGCCCGACTCCTACTCCATGTGGGCTCCCGAGTGTGTATATAAAAACGAAAAATATTACTTCTACTTTCCCAGTACGCCCAAAGGTAAGGGCAGGCGCGGCTTCAACATCGGCGTAGCTACCGCCGACAACCCGGAAGGACCTTTCACACCAGAAGCCGAACCCATAAAAGGCATATCCGGCATCGACCCTTGCGTCCTTGTAGATACCGACGGAGAAGCGTATATTTATTGGTCGGGACGCGGTATGTCGGTTGCCAAACTAAAGCCAAACATGAAGGAGCTTGCCTCCGAACCTATACAGGTTCAAGGGCTGCCCGAAGGCTTCAAGGAAGGACCATATGTATTCAAACGCAACGGCAAATATTACTTCACTTTCCCCTGGGTACAGGACAAGACCGAAAACCTGGCTTATGCCATGGGAGACAGCCCTATGGGACCGTTCACTTTCAAAGGAATTATCATGGACGAATCACCTGTCGGCTGCTGGACCAATCACCACTCCATTACGGAATACAACGGCCAGTGGTATCTTTTCTATCATCATAACGATTATTCTCCCAACTTCGACAAGAACCGTTCGGTACGTATCGACTCACTTTTCTTCAACACAGACGGTACTATCAAAAAGGTGAAGCCAACCTTGCGTGGAGTGGGCATGACTGATGCACGCAGCAAAATCCAGCTTGACCGCTACTCTGCAATAAGTCCTTACGGAGTGTCCATAGACTACTTGGACCCGACAGACACATTCCAGGGATGGCAGATTTTATTCCACAGGACAGACACGTGGGCGGTGTACAACAATGTCGACTTCGGCACTGCACCCGTAAAACGGCTCAAAGCACGCGTACGTTCAGAAAAAGGAGGCACGATAACCTTACAAACTATCGGAGACAAAGGGGTGACAATCGCCGTTCTGTCCGTAAAACCAACCGGGCAATGGGCGGAAATAAGCACAAGTGTACGCAATGCGCCCAAAGGTGTCCAAAGTTTGAAAACCATTCTTACCGGAGAACATCCGGTGGCAGTAGACTGGATAAGTTTCGAATAACATAGTACAAATCTTTTTAATATCAGCATTTCATGAAAAAACGCTATTCGCTCTTTTCCTTATTATATGGCAAGGTTATCTTACCGCTCATAGGGTTCGCATTGTTCGGCGCCTGTAGGCAAGACGGTTCTCCTTCCTTCACCCAAGTCAACGACCTGATGCTGAATGACTCCAGTTATTTCGAAACCCGCGGACTGAATTATTTTGTTTTCAGCAATAAGTACGATGCTATGTTCGACGATTCCAAAATAAGCGCCGTCGAAATCATTCATCACGGACTGCGCACCGCTACCAACGGTGATGTCCGCCTCAACCCTACCCCGGGGCAGTGGGACAAATTGCCCGTATTCATAAACCGTACCGTGGACAAAGCGGCCAAGCGCATTGATGTAAGCCTGGAATATCCCCAGTATGCCTTTGCATATACGCTGACCGGAGAAGCACGCGACGGCGGTTTCTACCTCAGCGTATCGGCAGACAAGGTACTGCCCGACTCGCTCGTAGGGGTGGCCGGACTAAACATGGAGTTCTTTCCGCCCGTATTCTTCGGACACTCTTACTTAATGGACGACAGGCCGGGACTATTCCCCACCTCGGCAGCCGACAACATGACCGTTATCAACGGTATTGTGGAGCCGACGCCAATGGCTGCCGGTACGGTAATCGAGATAGCTCCCGATGCTCCGTCGAAACATATCACTATCCGTACCACGCTACCGGACAGCAAGCTGATGCTTTTTGATGGGCGCAACAAACAGCAAAACGGTACTTTCGTTGTGCGCACGTTGCTGCCGGCAGGCAAAACCGGCAAGATAGCCGAATGGTTCATACAGGCCGAAACCAATACCCGCTGGTTGCGTACTCCCACTATCAGTTATTCACAAGTGGGTTATCATCCTGCACAGCAGAAAATGGCCGTGATAGAACTGGACAAGAACGACAAGCCGCTTTCGGACATCACGCTTTACAAGGTCAATGCAGACGGCTCGCTGACGGCTGCCTTATCGAGCAAACCGGTAATATGGGGTATGTACACCCGCTATAATTACCTGCAATTCGACTTTTCGCAGGTAGAGGAACCGGGTATCTACAAACTGGCTTACGGCGACCAGACAAGCGGCCCGTTCCCAATCGATGCCAATGTGTACCAGCGTGCCTGGTATCCTACGCTGGATGTCTTTATGCCGGTACAAATGGACCATATGTTCGTTCGTGAAGCTTACCGCGTATGGCATGGTGCCGCTCATCTGGACGACGCCCGCCAAGCACCGGTGAACTATTCGCACTGGGACGGCTGGAGCCAAGGCGCCAGCACGGACAACAGGTTCAAACCCGGACAGCATATCCCCGGACTGAATGTAGGCGGCTGGTTCGATGCCGGCGATTTCGACATCCAGACGCCCTCGCAGCAGCAAACCGTGCAGTCATTGACAGATATCTGGGAAGAGTTCGCTCCCGCCCACGATGAAACGACTGTCGACCAACAGGCACATTATACCGAGATACACCTACCCGACGGCAAGCCTGACGTATTGCAGCAAATAGAGCATGGCGTATTGCAGCTCGCCGCACAGGTCAACGCTATCGGATATGCCATTCCGGGCATCAACGAATCGCACCTGTACCAATACCGCCACTTGGGCGATGCCGTAACCAAGACCGACGGTACTGCGGGCAACGCAGACGACCGCATGGCGTTCACCAACCGTACACCTGCCCTCAATTACGGAACTGCTGCCGCACTAGCTGCCTCAGCACGTGTTTTGCCTGCCCTCAACCCTTCGCTCGCTAGCGAGGCTTTGCGGATAGCGGAGTTTATCTGGAAAGACGAGCACAACCGCAAAGCCGGCAAAGAGGAAGAGTCCCCGACGCCTTTCAACCGCTTCCAGCAGCTCACCGCCTCTGAATGCCACGCTGCCTTCGAGTTGTGGCGTGCCACCGGCAATGCCATGTATAAAGCACGGGTAGACGAGTTGCTTCCTGAACTTACCAGACAATTTAACCGGAACGCTGCACTCATCGTCCGCCTGGCACCCTTCATGGACGATACTTTCAAACAGCAGGTAAAACCGCAAATAAAGGCATATATAGCGCAGCAGACCAAGCTGGAAACGCTAAATCCGTTCGGTATCGGCATCAGCCTGAACAGTTGGGCCGGCAATGCCATGATACTTCGCAACGGTATCATCAATTACCAAATTCTTAAGTTGTTCCCCGAACTGGGCAGCCCGGAGCTGGTATTCCGCAATTTAAACTATATCTACGGCTGCCACCCCTACCATAACCGTTCGTTCGTATCGGGAGTAGGCGCCCAGCCCAAGAGGGTGGCTTATGGTAATAACCGTGCCGATCACTCGTTCATCCCCGGCGGTATCGTACCGGGTATCCGCCTGCTGAAACCGGACTTCCCGGAGAACCGGGACGACTACCAGTTTCACTGGAGCGAGAATGAGTATGTTATCCCACTGGCTCCCGATTATATCTATCTGGTTCATGCGGTGAACCGGTTACTGGAATAGAAAACGGCTTATATTTTTCCGATATATACCTAATACTGTAAACTGAATATCTAAAAATATAAGCCGGCAAGTACGTTGCAGGCCTATTTTTGCATCGGGTATCATGCCAAAGAGTTTGATTATACTATTAATAAAATAATACATATGAGAAAGAATTTACTTTTTATTTTCAGTGCCATTTGCCTATTGGCAGGATGCGCACAACAACCCAAGTTGCCTACCTTCCGCAACACGGGTAATCCGCTTGTTAAAGACAAGTTTACGGCAGACCCGGCTCCGCTCGTACACAATGGCACACTCTATCTGTATGTAGGGCACGACGAATATTACGAAGGCCAGGACACTGCCCACGGCGGTAAGGAATTCAACATCACCGAATGGCTCTGTTACTCTACGAAAGACATGCAGACATGGACCGATCACGGTGTCGTACTGAAACCCACGGACTTTAAATGGGGCATAGGTGAGGCATGGGCAGCACAGGTGATAGAGCATAACGGCAAATTCTATTATTATACTACCGTACAAGCCGGCGAGCCTTATAACAGCAAGGCAATCGGCGTAGCTGTCAGCGATTCCCCCACAGGGCCTTTCACCGATGCAATCGGAAAGCCGCTCGTTACCGACGATATGACTCCCAACGGTCCGCGCGGCTGGTGGAACGACATAGACCCCACCGCCTTAATAGATGAGAATGGGCAAGCCTGGCTTTCTTGGGGAAACGGAACTTGTTTCCTTGCCAAGTTGAAGCCTAACCTTACCGAAATCGACGGCGATATCGAGGTGGTAGACCTGCCCCGATACGTAGAAGGTCCCTGGCTTCATAAACGCGGAGACTTGTATTACCTTACGTATGCATCCTTCGGACAAGGTCGCGAGAATATATCTTATGCCACCGCTCCCAACATGGAGGGTCCGTGGACACCGCAAGGCGAACTGACCGGTATGGCAGAAAACAGCTTCACCATTCATCCGGGAATTATAGAGTTCCAGGGACAATGGTATCTGTTCTACCACAACGCTGTCCTGACCCTTGACGGACATGCCGGAGCAATAGGACGACGCAGCGTATGTGTGGACGAGTTACATTATAATCCGGACGGAACGATGCAGCCGGTGGTGCAGACTAAAGAAGGAGTATCGAAATAACTTTCACTAATCTAGAAGGTAAAATTAAAGTTCTGATAAACCGTGCATTCTATCATTCAGAAGAGTGGAGCGATAAAGAATCTCCTTTCTCATATCAGGTGGGATGGATTCTCAGGCTAATAATCAAATGAGAACTAATGACAGTATTTACGTTTCAACTTTATCTTCTAGATTAGCAATTTCCAATACAAATATTTACAAATCTGCGCATTAAGCTATAATATTTATAGGCGTACATTTTTGCTACATCAATAATATTATATAATAAATTTCATTATTTACTTTTATTAAACTATAAAAAAACACTTTGCCAATGAAAAAACATTAAAAAGAAGAAAAAGTGCAATTAACAAGTTCTACAAATGAAGATGTTGTAGATATCTACATTACAAATCTAATACTAATTAACTCATTAAAAATTACCAATTCTATGCTTATGAAAACAAGAGTTTTGTTTTTACTGGCGTTTGTTGTTTTCTGTTGCACTTCAGCAATGGCACAAACCCTAGTTAAAGGTACTGTTGTCTCAGCTAATGATTCTGAACCAATGATTGGTGTTGCTATTCTTGAAAATGGAACGACCAACGGATGTATTACCGATATGGATGGTAACTACTCTATCTCGTTACAGAATAGCAACGCGACCCTTACCGTATCTTTTGTAGGTTACAAGACACAGACAATCAATGTCAATGGTCGTAACAAAATTGATATCCGTATGCAAGAGGACTTAAAAGTGCTTGATGAAGTAGTTGTTGTAGGTTATGGCGTTCAACGTAAGAGCGACCTTACAGGAGCAATTGCTTCAGTCGGTGGAGATGATATTAAAAACTTAGCAACAGTTGATGCCGGCGCCGCCCTTCAAGGTAAGGCTGCCGGTGTTCAGATTCTGAACACATCGGGTGCTCCCGGTGAAGGAGCGAAGATTCGTATTCGTGGTTATTCATCAAACTCAGACCAACTTGGTCCGCTATTGATTGTCGATGGTTTGAAAGTTGACAACATCCAATACCTTGACCCATCCATGATTGAGTCTATGGAAGTCCTCAAAGATGCCGCTTCAGCTGCAATCTACGGTGCCCAAGCCGGTAATGGCGTTGTCCTTATTACAACAAAGACTGGTAGCAGCGCAAATGGTCGTCCCAAAATTACATATTCTTTCAAAGCCATTAACCAACGCCTTGGCAAAACACCTGAACTGTTCGGTGCAAAAGACTGGATTAAATACAAAGAAATGTCAGGTTATGATATGAAAACTATGTGTGAAGCTAATGGCGTTGACTACAACAATCCGCAAGAAACAGACTGGATAAAGGAAGTTTTCGATACTAGCTGGGCTACCCAACACTCTGTCACATTCCAAGACGGCAACGACAAAGGCCATTTTTTTACTTCTATAAATTACATTGACAATGACGGTATTGTACGCGGCAAGAAAGACACTTACACACGCCTTACCGCCCAACTTAATGCAGACTATCAACTCTATAAATGGATAAAAGTCGGCACCAACACTTCTATTGAAAAGTGGGCAACCCGCAACATCACTCACCAAAGTGCTTATGGTTCCATGCTTGCACCAGCTCTCTTGCTCGACCCCCTAACTCCCGTATATTGGGATAGCGTTGATGATTTTACCACAGGTATGAAAGACGTATACGCCACAAACCCCGAAAAAATTCTTGTTGCCCCGAATGGCAAATACTACGCTACTTCAAAATTCCAAATGGACGACAATGGCAATCCACTCCTCCAGCTTGACCGCCGTAACTACAAGAATTCCGGTTTCACCGTTCGCGGAACGGCTTTCGTAGATCTGACTCCCATTGACGGTCTTGTAATGACATCTCGTTTTTCCTACCGTATTGCACAAAGCAATAGCCATGACTACTCCGAACCCTATTACATGAACGGACAAGCCAAAGCCGATAACTATTCCATCTCGGCCAACGCTAATAACAGCCACTACTACCAATGGGAAAACTTTGCAAACTTTAACAAGACATTATTTGATAAACACAACATAGGCGTTATGATCGGTATGTCCTATACAGAAGACCGTTCGGATAATGTATCAGCTTCAGCAACCGGTACAGGCGGTAATAAAATTCTCTCCGGCGATGCTGATAATTTTAAGTATCTCGACTATGTAAATTCAGCTTCAACTACAACAAAAAGCATCGGAAACCTTCCGGGTATTTCAACCAGTCTCTCCTACTTTGGTCGTCTGCTCTATACATTCGACAACCGTTATAGCTTGCAGTTCAACTACCGTGCTGATGCATTTGATACTTCCAAACTGCCAATTGACAAACGTTGGGGGAAATTCCCTTCTTTGGCCGTAGGTTGGACTATCAGTAATGAAAAATTCATCAAAGAAAATATCAGCAGCGATATTATCTCCTTCTTGAAGTTCCGTGCATCTTGGGGACGTAACGGTAATGTAAATGTGCTCAACAACTATCCATACACCGCACCCATTAGCTACAATGCAGCCTGGTACCAGTACGGAGACAACCCCGAACAATACTACGGTTCTTATCCTTCTGGACTCGCCAATCCAAATCTCAAATGGGAGACATCCGAACAGTTGGACCTCGGCCTTGACATGCGTTTCCTGAACGACCGCCTGACGGTAAGTCTTGACTATTACAACAAAAACACAAAAGATCTTCTTGTAAAAATCAATCCGGTTCCCGAGGTTTATACAAACCAAACCACCGTAAACGCTGGTAAAGTAAATAACAAAGGCTTTGAATTCGAAGCCGGTTGGAAAGACCATATCGGTGACCTTGCATACAGTATCAATGCGAACTTCTCTACATTGAAAAATGAAGTAACTTACCTTTATGACGATCTCCCACGCATTACAGCCAGCAAAGGTGGTGTAGACGGCACAAACAACAAAGTACATACTGCATTTGAAGAAGGGCATTCCATCTGGTACTTCCGTGCATTTGACTATGTCGGCGTCGATAGCGAAACTGGTGCCCCCCGATTCCGCAATCGTGAAGGTAAAATTGTGAACTCTTCAGAATTGACAGACGAGGATATGACAGACATCGGCAGTGCCATTCCAAAGTTCACTTACGGCATTACTATTAATCTCGAATACAAAGGATTTGACTTTACGGCATTCGGTACCGGCGTAGCAGGCAATAAAATTTTCAACATTCTCTATCGTGCAGACAGCCCGCTACGCAACTCATTGAGATACTATATGGACAATGCTTGGACTCCAGAGAACAAAGGGGCCTCCATGCCTGCACCGAGCCAAGTAGCTACTGACCTTAATTTTTGGGGGTCAAGCGCTTCTATGTTCAACGGTTCTTACTTCAAGATCAAACAACTCCAACTCGGCTACACTTTGCCCAAGAAACTCACTCAGAAAGTGGCAATCAAGAATCTCCGCTTCTTTGTGTCTTTGGACGATTTCTTTACATTCTCCAGTTATCCGGGAATGGATCCTGAAACTGCAACCACAGGCAGAAATGGTGGTGCTGGCTTCGACATAGGTTCGTATCCCACCATGAAGAAGTGTTCATTCGGTGCAAGTTTCTCATTCTAACCGGGACAAGTTTTACCTGAAAAAACTCAAAAAAGTATATTCATTATGAAAAAGATTATATATTCACTTTTAAGTGCTACATTACTCTTCAGCGCTTGTGAGGATCGTCTCAACATTGAGCAAAAAGGTGTCATCCCATTTGAAAGTTTCTACCAGACCGATGATGACGCACAGAATGCGCTTAACAACCTCTACCAATCATTCTGTTTGAACATTGCTGGTAACGAAGGTATTTACATCGCTCTTCCTGTACTCTTCAATGAACCCGGTGACGACATGCTAGCAGCGGGTAATTATTATGGCGACAATGACTTTGGCGCACAACTCAATGAGTTTCGTTATGACTCACAGAACGAAGTTATCAAGAATGCCTATTGGGGACTTTATGGAGTAATTTATGACTGTAACCTTATTCTTGATAATATAGAACCTACTACGGACATCAAGAAACGTGTATGTGCTGAAGCTCGCGCACTCCGTGCTTGGGCACATTTCACACTTGCTATCGGGTGGAATTGTCCTCCATTAGTAGACCATGTTCTCTCAGCAGATATCAAACCCACTAACTATGAAGGTGGACATGACAAACTCCTCGAATGGTGTGCATCAGAGGCAGAAGCTGTGGTAAATGACCTTGATGAACGCACAAGCCTGACAGACAAAGTGGGGGCTTCAAAAGTTACCAAGGGCTTTGCTCTTACCCTCGCAGGTAAGGCTCGTCTCTTTATGGGAGATTATGCAGGTGCAAAAAATAACCTCAAACAAGTTATCCAATCTAGAAAATACGAACTTGTACCCGGTAATCGCTGGGCAAATCTATTCCACACATCAGGAGACCTCTGCGAAGAAATGATTTTTCAAGCTAATGTGGTGGAAAATGCAAACATCGGTGAGTGGAGTAACTATATTCAGCGTACAGGCTGGATGTTTATCCAATTTTGGAACTGGCGGACTGACAAGTTAGCTTCCATGCCTTCATTCATAGGTGTTGACGGTTGGGGGGGGCATGCCATTCGTGAAGACTTTGCAGCACGTATGTTAGCCAATGACGGTGATTCTTATCGCCGTAAATCAACCTTCCTCACCGCTGACGAATTTCTCTACGAAATGGAGTGGAATGGAACCAAAGGCAAGGGATTAACCCGTGCACAACTTGAAACATCCGATCAAATTGGCATTAAGGACAAGACAGGTCTTTATGGCGTTGGAGAATATTTTGCCAATAAATTCGTTGCTTGGAAAGAGGATAACACAAAAGGTAGTTGGGGATTCAAAAATCTCACGATCTTCCGTTATGCCGAAGTTCTGTTGATGTATGCTGAGGCTTGTGCACAAACAGACGATGCAGATGGTCTTGGTCTTCAATGTCTTCAGGATGTTCAAAATCGTGCAGGTTCCGATTATGTTTCTACTCAACTTACATTGGAAGATGTAAAAAAAGAGAAGAGTTTCGAAATGTGGCTTGAAGGAGTTCGTTTCCCGGATATGGTGCGTTGGGGCGATACAGATGGTGTTAAAGATAATGGTAAAAACATACCTACTGCTTACGATGCATTTTTCACAAAAGGCGAACCTAAGCATCGTATCTATGTAGAGTATTCAAATCCCAACAGTGGAACAACAGGTTTCATAAAAGGCAAGCATGAATACTTCGCATTCCCATTTGATGCAATTTCCGTTAATCCTAATCTAAAGCAAAATCCAAGTGGTGAATAGACAGTGAGATTAAGAGCTGAACTCCTCCCGAAGTTCAGCTCTTACTTTATCACATGCTCAATTTTAACTTATAAAGTAGAGTTTTGCATAACCTCTGTAGGTGTTTTTCCAAAATATTCTTTAAAGACCTTACTGAAATAAGCTGATGTGTTAAACCCACACATCTCACTCACTTCCGTCACATTATATTCTCCCGAACGAAGTTTCTCCACAGCATAGTTCAATCGGATAGAACGAATGAATTCCACTACTGATAAATTAGTAAGTGCCTTTATTTTTTTATAAAGTAAAGACTGACTCAAAGCAAGGGCAGAGGCAAACTCTTCTTTACCGAAGTTCTCGTTAGCAATATTGGCACGTACGCACTCGACAGCTTTCTTGATAAATTCATCATTCATACGATTGGCTACAATAGAACGTACATCATCGCGCTTTGCTTCCAAAGCTTTCTGAAGCACTGTACGCCGGTTACGGATGATAGAAGTTATGCGACTTGCTAACAACGCCATATCAAACGGCTTAACTAAATAATTATCAGCTCCCAGCCCCAATCCGTGTAATTGGTTGGTTTTATCGGAAAGGGCAGTAAGCAGAATTACCGGAATATGAGATGTTTCGTAAGTAGACTTAATTTTACGGCAAAGTTCGAATCCATCCATACGCGGCATAACCACATCGGAAACAATGAGGTCGGGCTGCAAGTCATTCAGCATCTCCCAAGCTTGCTGCCCGTCATTAGCTGTAGTTACACGAAAATGCTCACGCAATGGATGTACCATGAACTCGCATAAAGCATGGTTGTCTTCTACAATAAGGATATGCATATCGTGTACCGCCAAATCTCCGTTTTCAGACATCTCAATTTTATCTGCTACGGGCACATCGGCAGTTTTCATTTGGGAAGCAAGCCGTAAAGGTACCGTAATATCGAAAGTAGTCCCTACCCCGAGTTCACTGGTTACGGTAATCTTTCCACCATGAATGGAAATATATCTTTTTGTCATCAACAAGCCGATGCCTGAACCTACAATCTGCGCATTCACTGCATTATCACTGCGGTAGAACTCATGAAACAACTTACGCTGCGCCGCTTTGCTGATTCCTATACCATAATCCTTGACACGCAGCACCCATTCAGTCGCCTTTCCGGTAAAAGTCACTTCAATAAGTTCTCCAGAGGTAGAATATTTTACTGCATTGGAAAGCAGGTTATCGACCACCCTTTCCAGCATACGCACATCGGCCTGTACCCAATAATCCTCCGGCATAAGGTCAACCTTAATATCTATTTGTTTTCCGGCAGCATATGAAGCATATATTCCGGTACGCCGTCTAATGAGATCGGTTAGATTAAAGTCGGTAAACAACGGCTGTTCGCATCCAACATCCAGCTTTTCGAAATCAAGCAACTGAGTAACCGTGTCGGATAACCGTGCAGTTTGTTCAGAAGCTAGTGTTAAACACCTGGTTCCCCACTGCGAAAGAGATTTTTCCTTATGTAACTCCTCTATAGGTGCTTTAATAAGCATCAATGAAGTACGTATATCATGTGCCATACGTGTAAAAAAGCGTATTTTCTCATTAGAGTAACGATGATGCAAATACTGTACATAATAGCGAATGACAAGAAACAGCAAACTAATGATTACAGTTACCACCAATAACCGGAACCATACCGTTTGCCAAAATGGAGGCTCAACAACAATAGAAAGTTGCCGCTGTGACAGCAGGCTACCATCGTACAACCGGATACAAAGCGTATAATTTCCAGCCGGTAAATTGGTATAGTTGATATATCGGTTAGTGGTATAAGTACTCCATGTTTCATCCTGCCCCACTAACCTCCATGAAAAGGAGACAGACTTACTGACGCATCCTAGCGGAAGTACCGACAATGTAAAAGAGTTTTGCGGATAATTCAAATGCAATGTAGAAAGACTGTCGATAGGAACAGATAAATTAAAATCAACCGTTTCCCGAATAGAGCGTCCCGATACATGTATATCCGAAAAATAGATACGTCCCGAAGGATGAATTGTATTAATTTTGCTGGGATAAAATAAAACAACTCCATTGTTACTGCCGAAAGCTAGTCGACCGTCAGGCAATTGGCAAGCAGCATTAACACTGAACGACACATTTGCTAACTGTGGTTGAGTAGCAAATGTCCGTATTTGTTTATGAAAAAGATTATAACAACACAATCCGTTATCTGTACCTATCCACAAATTATTGTTAGCCAATAGTATACTTTTAGTATAATTACTTGGTAACCCCTGCTGTGTAGTAATGCGTACTTGTTCAGCTGTATGCATATTCAAACCTATCACCCCTCCTGAAGTACAGACCCATATAATACGGTCTGCAACAGCAATATCATGTACAGTATAACCAGATAAAAGGATATCTAATTTACCAGTTTCCTTATCCATCAGTAGCAAACCATATGCACATCCCAATAAAATTTGTCCGGGTGAAAGTTCTGCAAAACAATAAACAGGTTGTGTATCATATGTCCGAAGTTTCCCATCGATGGCATTGCAACAGTATACATTACCTTTAACGCCTCCCATCCACACATCGCCCTCGCTGTCCACATAGGTTGCAAACACAAAACCACCCGCACCGAATATATTGCCATCACGGCTTGTATAATGATGCAGTTTACGACCTGTAGTTTCATCCAATACGTAGAGTCCTTCACCATAAGTTCCAGCATAAATACGTCCTTTCTTATCAGTGGCCAACGATAAGAATACCTGCTGGCATCCCCTATATAACTGTTTCCACCTATGAGTATAAGCCTCACGTAGACTGATACCGTCATTGGTCGCAATCCAAAGATTTCCCCGACTATCGGTAACGATATGGTTTACCTCATTATTATGTAACGATTGCGGATTATTGATACCATGTACTAAATGTTCCACGTTGGAACGTGTTATTTCTGTATACTGTAACCCTCCACTATTAGTAGCTGTCCATACCCGGTGGTCATCGACCAACAAGGAGTAAACACTATTACCACGCAAAGAAGAAGGGTTATCAAGGTTTTCACGTAATACCTGTCGTACTTGACAAGTTTCCGAATCAAGTATCCATATACCGCCACCATCGACACCAACCCAAAGCGAAGTAGTATCAGGTATCAGAATATCCCGCACAATAAGTTTCGGAAATTGTGGAATCGCAGCTTTCCGGAGCATTTGATCGATAAGGTCATACTGCCACAATCCCGCATTATAGGTACCTATCCAAACACGATGGGTATGCGCATCATAGCGAGCAGATGATATAATATAAGGAAGATGGCCCTGCAATTTAGTTTTCGTACGATTACGGGTATTGATACGGTATATGGACGATTGTACAAAAGCTAATGCATAACAACCTTCCAATAGCGTCATATTAGAAATACCTGCTATATTATCAAATGCCCGTACAATTTCTTCGCCCGTCCATAAAAAAATACCAGTACTAGTACTTATCCATACTTTTCCATCAACATCTATTAATAAATTAGTAACCCAATCCTCATTCCCCAATAATGATGAAAACGTAAACCAGAGGTCGAACTTATTCAATACACGGTTGTAACGGAATATTTGTCCATTTTGAGTAGCAACAACCAACAACCCGCCACGACAAGCCATCTTGATCTGCATCACATCAGTCGTAGTAAATGGAAGCGAGTAGAGCTGATAATCGTCAGTCGCAACCCGCAAAACCCCAGTACGTGAAGCAGCCCAAACAAAACCGTCATCATCACGCACTACAGCAGTTACTTCACGCATGGAAATGCCTGACAAATTATTAATATTACAGAAAGCGAAATCCTGGGACACTGCTACATTGGAGAACTCCGATAACAGAAAAGCAAATATTAATAATAAAGTGTTTTTCATATACTATGATTCTTTACTACAAAGATAATACAACAATAAACAATATAAAAAGAAAGAATAAAATGTTTTTCCTCATACTGTTACATACAACATATTGCGTATTGAAAGTTTGTACAAATTAAAATACAACAATAAATATGTATGTAATACACAACTATACAACATATAGAATCAAATGAACTAAAGAAAATAAAGGACGTACACACCTATATTATCTAAAAATGCAAGGAAAGTGTTTAAAAGTACAAAGAAAAGAGTAGGAAATGCAGCTATCTTTGCGAAGTCAACAACAAAAAAACACAGAATTTATGAACAGAATTTTCACTTTTCTATTACTTCAATCCGTGTGTTTAGGAGCTCTCCTGGCACAACCTAACCGCCGTACACAAGATGAATCTACACTGCCCGGCAAACGTAGTGAGCTCAATGTCCGCAATGCCACGTACCCACGCCTTTTACCCGGCAATCGTATAGAATTCAAAATAAAAGCGCCTGACGCCCAAAAAGTACAAATCGATTTAGGTCGTAAATACGACCTCGTACGCAATACTAATGGCGAATGGAGTTGTATTACCGACTCGCTTACACAAGGTTTTCACTACTATTTTCTCATTATTGACGGAGTATCCGTTGCCGATCCTGCCAGCGAATCTTTCTACGGATGTAGTATGATGGCAAGTGGCGTGGAAATACCTTACCCGGATGGTGATACACGTTTCCATATAGCAGATGTGCCACACGGGGATATCCGTATAAAACGATATTTCTCCAAAACAGCCAATAGCTGGAGGCGTATGTTCGTATATTGTCCTCCCGGCTACGATACATCCACGCAATCTTACCCTGTACTCTATCTGCAACACGGTGGGGGTGAAGATGAACGCGGCTGGTCTAATCAGGGACGTACCGACATCATCATGGACAATTTAATAGCAAAAGGGAAAGCAGAACCTATGATTATCGTCATGACAGATGGCAACACTAACGATTTCGAAAACGAACTTCTTAAAGAATGCATTCCATTCATAGAAAAAAATTTCCGCGTAAAAGCCAACCGTAACAACCGTGCACTGGCAGGACTCTCTATGGGAGGTATCCAAACTTTAAACGCAGGTATCCCCAACCTCGACTATTTTGCCTACTTAGGAGTATTTAGTTCCGGCTGGTGGGCTAATCCTACTCCTTTTGGAGGGGGTAACGACACCGAAAAATATTATAAAATGCTACAAAATAAAAAAGACGACTATAATACGAAGCTAAAACAATTTTGGATTTCCATGGGAGGTAAAGAAGACATAGCTTACAACAATTGCCAGATAATGATGAAACGCTTCGACCAGATAGGCATCAAATATACATACTTCGAAACTCCGGGCGGGCATACCTGGCCTGTATGGCGCGAAAGCCTATATCAATTCGCCCCGCTTCTATTCAAATGATAGTGAAAATAGGTAATCAATAGACATTATATAGATTAATTTGTTATATGACTCATTTTGTGACTGATTCTAAAGTTGTGTAATCCACAAGCAATAAGAATCACCATATCTTCGAAACCGAATTTATGGCATCTGAATC